>RDYY01000251.1 GCA_004293505.1 Sphingobacteriia bacterium
GCTTGCGTAGGCATGGCCGCCAATTGTTGGGCAAGGGCCAAACTGTCTGCAGCAAAATTTTCATCGGGCAATACTTTGTACAACATGCCCATGGCCCAAGCATCGGCTGCGCTTACTTTATCGCCCAGCATCATCAGGGCAGAAGCCCTTTGCCAACCCACCAAACGGGGCAGGGTAAATGTTCCCCCACTATCAGGGATCAATCCAATTTTGGAGAAAGCTTGTAAAAAGGAAGCCGATGAAGCGGCCACCACCACATCACCTGCCAGCGCAATGTTGGCACCAGCACCAGCAGCTACACCATTCACCGCCATGACAATGGGCTTGGGAATGGCACGGATACGGGCCACAATGGGGTTGTAGTGTTCTGCTAAAATGCGCTGCATGCCTGGTCCATTGGGGTCCACTACTTCTGCCAAATCTTGACCTGCACAAAATGCTTTCCCAGCACCGGTAACATAAATGCTCCGAATGGCATCATCTGCTGCACAATCGTCCAAAGCAGCTTGAAAACCCAAGGCCATTTCGCGACAGAAAGCATTGAATTTTTCGGGCCGGTGCAAAGTGATTTGCCCTACACCTTCTAACTTTTGAAAAAGGATTGAATCCATGTGTACTTTATTGGTGTAAATTTAAGCATAGTTATGCTATGCGTCATTGGCTAATTGTTTTGTTTTACTTGTGCTTTGCCTGCTTTGCGACAACCGCGCAAGCACAACTGTTTCGTTCCAACAAGCCCAAGTTGCCGGATTCCCTCTTCATCAAAAACTACCTGAACCGGCTCAATGTATCAACAGGGGTACAAATCAACAATGTAGAATTTATTTTGGCTTATCCCCAATTCAAACAACGGTTTGACATCAGCCCCAAAGTGACCATGCAGCAGTTTTTTAAATTGGAATTTAGACAAATCAATTTGCGCTATTCGTATAGTCTTTTTCCCTTGACCAAAAAAGCAGACGCACCCACTAATTTTCGAAAAGAGTTTGGCTTTTCTTTTGGGGTAAAAAAATTTGATTTCGACTTGAGTTTTCAAAATGCCCGCGGATATTTCCTGCGCAACAGTGAGGAGGTATTGGCAGGAACTAATTTGGCTGGTCAAACCCTTCAATTTCCCAACTTGCGCACCCGCGTTTTTGCCCTTCAAGTCAGTTACAATACCAATTCTCAGTTTTCGCTCAACAGCCTCAGTACGGGTAAGGAATTGCAAATTCGAAATGCGTATAGTTTTTTACCGGGAACATCCTTTTACCGCATTCATTTTTTTCAAGAAGACCAAACACCCCAACCCGGTTTGAGCAGCGATGATTACATCATAGATTGGAACCTCAACCTGCCTTTGGCCGCTACCCTTGTACTCCCGCACAATTGGTACTTGACGGGGATTGCTGGACCCATCTTGGGTGTTTCTTTCTTGGACACCAAAACCTATGATCCCGGGTTGCAAAAAATTTCAGATCGCAATACCCGCTTCACCAATGGGTATTACCTCAGGGCGGGTCTAGGCTTCACAGGTCAAAAATGGTTTGGTGGCATTGAAGCGTATAATACCCGCTATGGCTCGGCTTCAGAAGCCGGCAGAAATACGCGGTTTTTTTATGGGGCAAAATTTTATGTGGGTTTGCGCTTGCGTCCTCCCAAAATTTTAAAACAAACAGCCGAGATTTTGCCTTACGATGAAAATGGATTGAAATTGGGCAAAAAACCAAAATCAAAATCGCCTCAGCAGAACAATTAAAATTTTTGCAGGTGTTTAACCAAAGTATGGGACATGAACTTGGTCGGGCCAATGAAGCACAGTTCTTTGTGTCCACCCTGCCTTTCCCATCAATGGCATTTGAAATAATCAAAGGGTTCTTTGCAGCTGATGCAGCGAAACAGTGCCTTGCAGGCCGTGCTGCCAAATGCTGAGACCAAGGTTGTTTCCTCACTGCCGCATTGCGGACAAGGGGGCGTTAAGTTCTCCATGTCTTCTGGGTACAATGATTTGCCAATGGGTGGAGCAATGCCATAGGCTTTTAGTTTTTGCTTGCCTTCATCGCTGATCCAATCACTGGTCCAGGCAGGGGACAAAACCGTTTCAATGTGGACTGTTTTGTAACCGGCAGACAGCAGGGCCAACTTGATGGACATGGACATGGCATCTACCGCTGGACAACCATTGTAAGTGGGTGTTAATTGAATGGTCACCGCATCACCTTCTTTGCTCATGTTTCTTACCACACCCAAATCCAAGACGGAGAGCACAGGGATTTCTGGGTCCGACACCGTCTCCAATATGGCTTTGATTTCGGCTACCACTGGCTATTGGGGTGGGTTCTTTGCAAATGTTGCATCTCGGCCAAGACATAGCCCAAGTGCTCAGTGTGTTGACCATTTTTTCCAGTTTGGGACCAAATAGAAGTATCTGCTTTTGTCAAACTGCTTTCTTCTTGCAAAGCCAAAATGTGTTGGTCCCAGGATTTTTGTTGTGCTTCACTCAGGTCGTTGCGCAGCTCGGGCAAATAAGCCCAGACCAAGTCCCAGGCAGTTTGCATTTTTTGGTGGGAGATGGCTGTACCGTCACCCAGCCGCAAAATCCATTCTTTGCTCCAACGCAAATGGTATTGAATCTCTTTGGTGGTTTTTTGGGCGATGCCTTGCAAAGGATGCCCTGGTTCAGCTGCAATGGCAGTGAAAACCAAATCTTGAAAAAGGCTAAAAAAATAAACCTTGGCCACGGTTTGGGCCCAATCACCATTGGGCAATTCGGTGATCAAGTGGTTTTTGAAATCCGGTACATCGCGCCAATAAGCCAAAGAATCTTCTGTGGCTTCGGTGGGCAAGGGGGCTTTACCAGCCAAACTTTCTTTGGTTTGCACCAGGTCAGGAAAGGCAGTAGGGTGGGCATTGATTTGGTCTGCAGCCCACTGGTACAAGAGCCTGGCTTCTCCAATAAAATCCAATGAAAGATTAGACAACGCAATGTCTTGCTCCAAAACAGGCGCGTGTCCACACCATTCAGCACAACGCTGGCCCATGAGCAATGCGTTGTCGGCTAAAGCCAATGCTTCCGTTACCGTGTTCCAATTGTTTTGGGGCATTACATGTGTTTTACAGCCTCGGGCAAATCATAAAATGTAGGATGGCGATAAGCTTTGTCGCTGGCAGGATCATAAAACTGCTCTGCATCATCTGG
>RDYY01000474.1 GCA_004293505.1 Sphingobacteriia bacterium
TGGGCCACCAAACTTTGTTGCACCAAGGTTTCTGTTTCTAGGTTAATGACATAGAGCCTTTCTTGGTGGCTGGCCTGCGAAAAATCGGCAATGGTCAACAGGTGGGTGTTCTGCAATTTGCCCGCTGCTTTCAATTTCTCAAAACCCACCAAGGCCTTTTGCAAGATCGCTGCAGACAAACCCAATTTTTCGGACAGCGATTGGCTCTTGACCAAAGTGGCTTCCAAGGCTGAGTTGGTTGTTGTATTGTTTAAGACAACAACGGGTGCAACAGCAGGTGTATTTGTTGCCTTGTTCTTTACACCAATATTTTTATGGGCCGATGGCTTGGCGCTGCGGGGCGGCGCACTGGTAAAAGAACCCAGCAGCACCCAGAGCAAACAAAGAAAAAGGCTTTTCAACATGGGGGGCAAAGTTAAGCCCAACATGTTGCGCAGCACCATGAACCCGCTTAAAACCCTCCCAAGAACTTGTTAAAACCCTTGCTGCACTTATATTCGCGCCATGTCTAGAGCCATTCAAAACATCATTTTTGACCTGGGTGGGGTCTTTCTGAACATTGATTTTGAGCGCACCAACCAGGCTTTTCAGCAATTGGGGTTGGCGGGATTTGACCGTTTTTTTACCCAACACCATGCCCACCAATTGTTTGAAGACCTGGAAACGGGCAAGATCAGCCCCGACCAATTTTATGCGGCTTTCAGGGCCGAAACCCAAACCCAGCTGACCGACGCCCAAATCCGCGACGCCTGGAATGCGCTGCTCTTGGATTTCCCTCCCGAAAGGCTGGATTGGTTGGAAAAAATCCGCCAACATTACCGGGTTTTCCTGTTTTCCAATACCAATGCCATCCATTACGAATACCAATGCCATCCATTACGACGCCTTCATGGCCCTATTTGCCCAAGTTTTTCCGGGCAAGGACTTCAATGCCTATTTTGAAAAAGCCTATTATTCCCAAACCTTGGGCCTGCGCAAGCCAGAACCCGAGTCCTTTCAAGCCATTTTAACCGAACAGGACTTGGACCCAGCAGTGACCTTGTTCATTGACGACACCCCCAAAAACGTGGAAGCGGCCCAACAAGTAGGCCTCCAGGCTTGGTGGCTTTCACCCGGAAAATCTGTCTTGGACCTGGAC
>RDYY01000003.1 GCA_004293505.1 Sphingobacteriia bacterium
CACATCCATCCACCAAATGTTGTTGTTCTTGCCAAACAAAACAACTTGTCCATCGGGTGAAATATTGGCCCAATTGGGACGGCGCTTGGGCTTCTTGAAATCTTTTAGTTCTACCAATTCACCGTTTTGTAAATGGTACTCGAAATAGAAAGTCTTTTTCTCTTTTTGCACAGGGCTGCCTTTTTTGGCTGTGCTGTCTTTCTTTTCTATTTCAAGGCTTGACTTGACTTCAAATTGTAGCCAGTTTTCATCTTTGACCAAACGCAGACTATCAATGAGCAAGTGTTGGGCATCCATGGGTTCGTCCGTGGCTTTGGTCAGTTTTGCAGCCAAAGAAACGGGATCAAACAAAGGCTTTTTTTCGCCCTTGAGGGCATCTACCCACCACCATTTTTTTCCTTCGGATGTTTCATATACATACCAGAATTTATCGCCCGACTTGAACCAATGGGGATCCACCGATAAACTGAAAACCATTTTCTCCAATTTTTTGGGAGAAAACCTGGCCGCCAAAGCATAATTGGCGGTTGAAGCAGTTTGTGTTTGAGCGGCCAAAGCATAAACCGAACAAACGCTGAACAAGATAAATAGCCATCTCATAGTCAATGTTTAAGCCATCAAATTAGCCGATTTTAAGTGAATTTCAATTGCGTAACTTGTCCCCAAAAACAAGATGACCTTTTCTGCTGATTCCCTCCTGCCCGCATGGGCTCTTGCGCAAGACCAACAAGACCCCTTGCGGTCATTGGCGGCGGCCTTTCATTTTCCCCAACACCAGCAAAAACCGGTCATTTACCTGTGTGGCAATTCTTTGGGCTTACAACCCAAGGCTTTGGCCGCCGCCATGGAAACAGAATTGAAAACCTGGCAGGAAGAAGCCGTTGGGGGCTATTTTAAAGGACCCAACCCCTGGCTTTATTACCAAGAATATTTGCGACCTGGATTGGCCAAATGGGCTGGTGCTTTGCCCGAAGAAGTCAGTGCCATGAATGCACTGACGGTGAACTTGCACTTGTTGATGTTGGGTTTTTATCGGCCCCAAGGCACAAGAAAAAAAATCATCATGGAAGCGGGGGCCTTCCCTTCTGACCAATACGCCATGGAGACCTTGGTGAAACATTTTGGTCTTGACCCTGACAGTACCATCATTGAAATTGCCCCCAAGGCCGGAGAACAATGTTTGCACACCGCAGACATTGTGGACACCATTTTGGCCACGGGAGAAGAATTGGCCATGGTGCTTTTTGCTGGCATTCAATACTACACGGGACAATTCTTTGACATCCCTCGCATCACCCAAGCGGCACACCAAGTAGGCGCTGTAGCAGGTTTTGACCTGGCCCATGCCATGGGCAATGTAGAACTGGCTTTGCACGATTGGCAGGTTGATTTTGCTGCTTGGTGTTCTTACAAATACTTGAATGCGGGACCGGGTGCAGTGGGTGGCTATTTTGTCCACCAAAAACACGCGTCCAATCCCTCTTTCCCTCGCTTGGCAGGCTGGTGGGGCAATGATGAAAAAGAAAGGTTTAAAATGGAAAAAGGATTTCAAGCCAAAGCCGATGCAGGGGGTTGGAACATCAGTACCGCCCAGATTTTTAACATGGTGGGCTTGAAAACTTCCTTGGAACTATTGGCGGGTGTTAGCCCAGTTGCCTTGCGCCAAAAAAGCCAGGCTTTAACGGCCTATTTGGCATTTGTGCTGTCGCAATTGCCCCAATTGAAAGCCACCTGTATTACCCCTTCAGACCCAGCACAAAGGGGGGCGCAACTGTCTTATTTTTTTGCAGAAAATGGCAAAGCCATTCAGCAAAAAATGTTGGAGAATGGCATTGTCACCGATTACCGAGAACCGGGTGTGATTCGTTTTGCACCAGCCCCTTTGTACTGTGGGTTTCAAGACATTCAGGCTTTGTATGCTTTGCTGAAAGAAAATTTTTAACATGAACCATCATCCCAGTTTGCTTTGTTTGGGCGACTCCTATACCATTGGTGAGTCCCTGCCCTTACACGAAGGGTTTCCTTATCAATTGGTGCAACAGTTGCGGCGCAAGAACTGGGCTTTCCAAAGCCCTGAAATAGTTGCACAAACAGGTTGGACCAGTGGTGAATTGGCCCAGCATTTGTTGCACCACCAATACCAAGACCATTACGATTTTGTTACCCTGCTGATTGGGGTCAATAACCAATACCGGGGCTTGGCTTTGGCTGATTACGCAACAGATGGTCAATTCTTGTTGAAAAAAGCTTTGCATTTTACCAAGGAACAAGCCAAGCGGGTGATGGTGTTGTCCATTCCCGATTGGGGCCTCACCCCTTTTGCTGCCGATCGCAACAAAAAAAACATTGCAGAAGAAATTGATGCTTTCAACAAAACCATGGCTGGTTTGGCCCAAAAAGCAGGGGTTCATTTTGTGAACATTACCGAAGAGCTGCGCACAGAAGCCAACAATCCCCAAGTCTTGGCCAAAGATGGCTTACACTATTCGGCCCAAACCCATGGCAAATGGGCCGAAAAACTGGTTCCTTTGATCTTAGCCGAAGGTTTGTAACAAACTGGCCATTTCAGCTTGGTAGGTTGCCGCGGCCTGCTGAGCTGCCTCGGCAAAATCTTCTCCCCCGCCTGCAAAAATGATGGCGCGACTGGCATTGACCAAGAGTCCGGCTTCTTTGTTCAAACCATGTTCTGCCACTTCGGCCAAACTACCACCTTGGAACCCTACACCAGGCACCAACAAAAAATGATCGGGCACAATGCTGCGGATGTTTTCCAAAGCATTGGCTTGGGTAGCGCCCACCACAAACATCAGTTGGTCTGGGCTGCCCCATGCAGCTGTTTTTTCCAATACTTTTTCAAAAAGTCTTTTGGGTCCGTGGCCAAGGGTTAATTGGGGAACCAGATTGAGGTCTTCGTGTGTGGGGTTGACGGACAATTGTTGAAAATCAAAACTGCCTGCATTAGAGGTCAGGGCCAACACAATGGTCCATTTGTTGGTATACTCCAAAAAAGGTCGAACGCTGTCTTCACCCATATAAGGTGCCACAGTGATGGCATCAAATGGCAGGACTTCGAAAAATGTTTTGGCATATTGGGCCGATGTATTCCCAATGTCTCCTCGCTTGGCATCTGCTATGGTTAAATGGGTGGAAGGAATAGCAGCCAAGGTTTCGGCCATGGCCTCCCAACCCGCCAGACCCTGGGATTCATAAAATGCCGTATTGATTTTGTAGCTGACACAGTAAGGCAAAGTAGCTTCAATGATGGCTTTGTTAAAAGTCACTACCCCATTTTTTTGGCCTTGTAAATGAGGGGGCAATTTTTGGGGATCTGTGTCCAAACCCACACAGAGAAAGGATTGTTTTTCTTTGATCTGTTGAACCAGTGCAGCGCGCTTCATGGGGCAAATGTAGGTCAATAAAAGATGCGCACTTCCCAGGGAGAGAGGGTGGTTTGTGCCAAGGCGCTGGGGCTTGTCTTTTGGCCACTGAACCATTCGGTTAGTCGCTCATGGGGAGCAAAACCTGGCGGCATTTGCTGGGCTTGCAAGGTGCAGGATTGGGCCGATAAATTGGCCAGGACCAAGACCCTGTCCTTTGCCTTGCTTCGCACAAAAGCATAGACCTGTTGGTCTTTGCCCGTTACCCACTTGGCTTGGGGCGATAAATAATGCAAAGCAGGGTGAAGCTGACGCAAGCGTGCCAGGCTTTGGTAGTCCTTGCTGCGGGCGAGTTGTTGAAACAGGATGCTGTCTTTTTCAAAAAAAGGCAGGGGACGCAACAAGGGTTCTTCTTGGCCACTGTAAACCAAGGGTACACTTCTTTCCAAGGTTTGGCTCAAAACCATAAAGGGCCGGTGAATGGCTTGGGGCATGGTTTGGTGGTCGGCCCCATTCCAAGAATTTTCATCGTGGTTGCTGGTAAAATACAAAAGCCCTGCCTGGGGTGTCAAGGTTTTCAATACCAATTCTTGGATGCTGTCCAATGCCAAAGCATTTTTCTTTCCAGCTGCAATGTCTACGGTTGTGTGAAAATATTTCCAAGGATAAGATAGGTCAAATCCCACCCGGTGCACCCAAGGGTCTTCCGACTCAGCTATCAACAAAACGGGCTTTTCTTTTCGCAATATGGGCAAGGTTTCCTGCCAAAAACTGCTGTCCACCAAATGGGCTTGGTCAAACCTAAACCCATCAATTCCTGTTTCCTTTAACCAATACAACAAACTGTTGCGCATGCTGTCGCGCAAGGCTTGGTTGGCATAATTGAGTTTGCGGGTATCGGTCCAATCAAATTGGGCAATGGCGGTGTCGGTTTTAGGGTCCCGCACATAAAATGCAGGGTGCTGTTGCAGCCAAGGATGGTCTGCCCCACTGTGGTTGGGTACCCAATCGATCAATACCTTGAACCCCGCTTTGTGCGCCGCTTGTACCAAGTGCAACCAATCTTCTAAGTTTCCATGTTCTGGATTGATGCTGCGGTAATTGGACACAGCATAATAACTGCCCAGGCTCCCTTTTCGGTCTTTTTGACTGATGGGTTGGATGGGCATGAACCACAAGACCCCAACACCCATTTGGCGCAAGCGGGGCAAGGATTTTTCAAAAGCTTTGAAGGTCCCTGGGCCGGTATATTGTCGCAGGTTGACTTCGTAGACCACGGATTGGGTGGCCCAATCTACCAGAGAAGGATTTTTTTGCGCTGCTACATGGGCCAAAAAGCCCACACAAAAAAACATGGCTAAGACCCTCCTCCATTTGGCTGACATGGTGTTGTATTTGTTCCGAATGTATGGCTTTGGTAAAAAGGAAGCAAATAACTTTACCCCATGGAAAAGACCCCGCCTTACTATGGTTCTTACTTGCAGTTGGAAAAAGTATTGGATGCCCAAGCGCCGCTCAGCTTTGCACCTGGCCAATCGCCCGCGCACGATGAAATGCTTTTCATTGTCATTCACCAAGCTTTTGAATTGTGGTTCAAACAAATCTTGTTTGAATTGGATTATATCTTATCTGTTTTCCAGCAAAAAAAGATTGATGACGATGGCGAAGACTTGAACTTGGTGCGGCACAGGCTGCGGCGCATCAACACTATTTTTACCTTGTTGAACCAACAAGTGGGTGTTTTGGACACCATGACCCCCATGGATTTTTTGGCTTTCCGTAATTTGTTAACGCCCTCTTCCGGTTTTCAAAGCAAACAGTTCAGGTTGATAGAAGCCAGGCTGGGTTTGGAAATGCCCCAACGTCACCATGGTGAATATTACAAACGCACCAATGAGGGTGGATTTAATCCGCAAGATTTTCAAACGATTTCACAAACCGAAAATGAACAACACCTGTTGTCGTGCATCAATGATTGGCTGGAGCGGATGCCATTTTTTCAAGCATCATTTTGGGGCAACCCCCAAATTGAAAAAGAAATAGACCATCCATTTTGGCAACAGTTCAGGTCTATTTATGTGGCCGGTTTGACGGAAAGAGAAGCTGGGAAAGCAGCAGACTTTGATCGTATTTTTTTTGGCATCCCAACCGCGCACGATTCAGCATCAACTGGCACCAATAAATTCTCCGCTACGGCTTTGCGAGCAGCTTTGTTCATCATGCTCTACCGCGATTTTCCTGTCTTTCAAACTTCATTTCAAATCTTGGATGCCTTGATCGAAACCGACCACTTGATGAGCCAATGGCGCCAACGCCATTTGAGCATGGTCAGGAGAATGATTGGTTTTAGGGTAGGTACGGGCAATACCAGTGGCGCAGGATATTTGGAAGGTGCTTTGCAGCAGCACGAAGTCTATACTGATTTGGCCGGTCTCTCTACCTTTTTGATTGTTCGCAGTGCTTTGCCAAATTTGCCAGATGCATTGAAAAAAGCCTTGGGTTTTAGGTTAGCCGACTTGTCTTTTCCCGGCTAAGATCACCATGCGAGGAGAGGTGTGTAACTGATAAGGAGACAATTGATAATCCCCAAAAACAGCATTGATCTGCAGTCCTTGGTCGCCCAACATTTCATTGAAATCACCCAAAGAAAACTTGGCTACCCTTTCGGTGTGCAAGTGGCGCAACTGGTGCTTGCCATTTTCGGTGATCTGAATCTGCTTGTAAAAATGGTGTTCGTCTTGCCACTTGGTGACATGGAATTGGACTTCATCCCTTACTATTACTTGCGTTTTTTCTAATTGTTTGGCCGCAACAGATACGTTCAGAAAATCAATCACCAATTGCCCCTGGGGTTTCAAAGACAAAGCCATGGTTCTAATGGCATTGTCGTGTTCTCTTCTGGTTTTGAAATAACCAAAACTGGTAAAACAGTTCAAGACCAGGTCATAATAATTGATCCGGAAACTAGACCGCATGTCGTGCTGGTAAAAATGCAAATGGCTGTGTTCTTGCAGTCGGGCTTCGGCAATAGAAGCAGCAGACAAATCGATGCCCGTCACTTCATGCCCCATTTCGGCCAAGGCCACACTGTGTCTTCCTTTGCCACAAGCAACGTCCAATACAAAAGATCCTTTTGGCAGGTGCAAATGCCCCATGAGGGTGGCAATAAAATTCTCAGCCTCGGACTCGTCCCTGTGTTGGTACAAGAGGTGATAATAAGGCGAGTTAAACCAATCCCGGTACCATGCTTGTTTTGCCATAATCTGCTTTCCGGGTACAAAAATAGGTTCTCTCAGACCAAATCAGAATTGATTTATCTTCGCCACCCAAAACCAACGCATTCATGGCATTGATCAAGAGCATTTCAGGCATCAGAGGAACCATAGGTGGTGAACCAGGCGAAGGCCTAACGCCTTTGGATGTGGTCAAATACAGTGCAGCTTTTGCCCAAATCTTGGCCAAAAGCCATTCCCAAAACAAGAAGATAGTCATAGGTCGCGATGGACGCATCAGTGGCCCCATGGTAGAAGGCTTGGTGGTCAATACCTTGGTGGGCATGGGATTTGATGTCATCAACTTGGGTTTGAGCACCACCCCAACGGTAGAAATGGCCGTTGTAGCAGAAAAAGCCACAGGCGGCATCATATTGACCGCTAGCCACAATCCCAAAGAATGGAATGCCTTAAAATTGTTGAATGAAGCGGGAGAATTCATTTCTGCCGACACGGGTGCCGCATTGCTGGCCTTGGCTGATGCCGGCGATTTTAGCTTTGCCAGCGTAGACCGCTTGGGAAAAGAGACCAAGGCTGAAGGCCATTTGGCCAACCACATTCAAGCTATTTTGGACCATCCATTGGTAGACAAAAAAGCCATTCAAGCTGCACAATTTTCGGTTGTGGTTGATGCCATCAACAGCAGTGGTGCCATAGCTGTTCCGGCTTTGTTAACAGCATTGGGAGTAGATCAGATAAAAGTTTTAAATGCCGAGACCCATGGTCATTTTGCCCACAACCCTGAACCCTTGCCCGAGCATTTGAGGGACTTGTGCCAATCGGTTGTAAAAGAAAAAGCCCATTTGGGCATTGCAGTTGACCCTGATGTGGACAGGCTTTGCTTTGTGTGTGAAGATGGTTCCTTGTTTGGAGAAGAATATACCTTGGTGGCGGTAGCGGATTATGTGTTGCAATACAAAAAGGGCAACACTGTCAGCAACATGAGCAGTACCCGGGCTTTGAAAGACATCACCGAAAAACACGGAGGAACTTATTATGCCAGTGCAGTGGGTGAAGTTAATGTGGTGGAAAAAATGAAAGCTGTTTCAGCAGTCATCGGTGGAGAGGGCAATGGTGGCATCATAGTACCAGAATTGCACTATGGAAGAGATGCTTTGATTGGGATTGCATTGTTTTTGACCCATTTGGCCAAAGAGAAAAAGACGGCCAAACAATTGCGCAATACCTATCCCGATTATTTCATGAGCAAAAACAAGATTGAGCTGGGAAAAAACATTGTTTTACCCAGTATTTTCAAAGCATTGCAACAAAAATACCACAAGCAGCCCCAACACACCACCGATGGGCTAAAAATTGAATTTGAACAAGACTGGGTTCACCTCCGCGCCAGCAATACCGAACCCATCATTCGGATTTATGCTGAAAGCAACAGCCCCACAGTAGCCGATAACATCGCCAAGCGACTCATGGACGATATCCGCGAAATGGCCTAACCCCTACCTTTATCCCATGGAAAGAATCTACCTGGACAATGCTGCCACCACCCCACTGGATGAAGCTGTTTTGTCTGCCATGATGCCCTACTTGACCCAACACTTTGGCAATCCTTCCTCTATTTACAGTTATGGAAGGGAATCAAGGCTGGGCATAGAACAAGCCCGCAAATCAGTAGCAAAAATATTGCACGCCCATCCTGCTGAAATCTTTTTTACCAGCGGTGGAACAGAAAGCAGCAATACAGCCATCACTGCCAGTGTAAGGGATTTGGGTTGCCAGCACATCATCAGCTCGGTGATTGAACACCATGCCACCACCCACACGGTAGAGCATTTACAACAAACAGGTGAAGCAACAGTGGCGTATGTACAAGTCAAGCCCGATGGCCACATCGACCTGGAGGACCTGGAACGCCTATTGGCCCAAGCCACAGAAAAAACATTGGTTACTCTGATGCACGCCAACAACGAAATTGGCAACATGTTGGACTTGCATGCTGTAGGGAATCTTTGTAAAAAATACCAGGCCATTTTTCACAGCGACACGGTACAAACCGTGGGCCATTTTCCTTTTAACTTGCGCGAAACCCCAGTGCATTTTGTGACCGGGGCAGGCCACAAATTCCATGGTCCAAAGGGCATCGGGATGCTCTATGTTAACGAGAATGTCAAAATCAAACCCTTTGTGCATGGTGGCAGCCAAGAACGCAACATGCGGGCGGGCACCGAAAATTTGTATGGCATCATTGGATTTGCCAAAGCCTTGGAATTGGCCACCGAAAGAATGGAAGCCGACACGGCATATGTAGGTGGATTAAAGCAATACATGATGGCCCAATTGCCGGCCAAAATACCAGGGGTGGTGTTCAACGGTGATCCCAAAGGGAAGAGTTTGTACACCGTTTTAAGTGCCAGTTTTCCGAAGACAGAAAAAAGTGAAATGCTCTTGTTTAATTTGGACATCCACCAAATTTGCGCCAGCGGCGGTTCTGCTTGCACCAGTGGCGCTGACCAAGGCTCACACGTGATCCGGGCCATCAACAACAACCCCAACCAAGTAACGGTTCGTTTTTCTTTCAGCCGGCACAACACCCAAGCTGAAATAGACCATGTTATAGGTGTTTTACAAACCTTGATTTAACCTCTATTTTATGCGCAGTGCTGCCTTTTTGTTATCCGCCTTGTTGTTTTTGTCTTGTAATGGTCCCAAACAAACCGTCTTGGCCATTTGGAACAATCCAGACAAACCTGTCTATGGTACCCAACCTTCGGTTTTTATCATGGTATTGACAGCCAATTTACCAGCACGCAACCAATTGGAAACCGACATCTTGGCGCAAGCTGAAAAAATGGGATTGAAAGCCACCACCAGTGTCAAAGCTTTAGGCCCCATGAATGTGGGCAAGGATTTTCCGGCCCAAGCCATTCTAGAGAAGGCCCAATCCATGGGATTTCAAACCATTTTTACCGTAGCTGTTAAAGATGTTAAATCAGAAACCCATTTTGTAAAAGCCTCTGAAAATTATTACCAACCCATGAACTACGGGTATTATAACCGATTTGACGCCTATTACAATGGTTATTGGGGCGGGCCATGGGCAGGCATTGGGTTTGGCAACCTTTCTGGTTTCACTCCCAGTTATACGACCGAAAAAAAGACCCTTTTCATGGAGAGCAATTTGTATGCAGTCAACAGCAAAGACTTGCTCCTGTCTATTCAATCCAAAGCAGTTGATCCCCAAAACTTAGAGAAGGAAAGCAAAAAATTCTCGGAGAATATCTTATCAGCCCTCAAAGAAGGCAAAAAAATGGCCAACCTTAAATAAGGTAGACTAGCCCAAGTCTTCACCCTCTCCCTCATCTGAATTGCCCCAATTGAGCATGCTGCCCATGAGGTCTCTAAAGGTCCATTGGCCTTCAATTTGTTGCTTACTGATCAGCGAATAGGCCGCTAAACCGTGCAAAACAAATTCCATCAAAAGTGCTGATTCTTTTTCATTGGCCTTGGGATAATGGGCTTTGACCAAACCAAACAACCCTTCTACTTGGTAGAGTTGGGCAATGCGTTGGCTGTCTTTGGTATCAGCCATGATGTTCAGTTGGTTCCCTTTGTCAAACCAAGACAAAATACTTTGGTAAGGATTGACGGGAGGGCTTGCCACCTGCTTGGTATTGGCCTTTCCCTTTTTCTTGCTGGCTTCAGGATTGGGGAAATAATCTGTGAACAAGGTCCGTATGGATTTTTCAATCAGGTTCAACGCCACTTGGTAAGGACCTTCTTGTTCACCTTCATAAACCAATTCAATTTTTCCGGTAATGGCGGGAACAATGTTGTAGAGGTCTGTCATCCAAACGGAAGTTTGGCTTTCTCCATGAATAATGGCCCTTCGCTCTGCGCTGCTGATGGCATTTTCCAAGGCAGCAATGGTCAAACGGGCACTGACCCCACTTTTCTTGTCTACCATTTCATTGTTGCGGGCTTCAAAAGCCACTTGCTCTACCAAGCGCTTGACCAAATCAGAGAGGTCCACCCGGCTTTTTTGTTCGGGCGTCAACTGCACTTCTTGTTCGGTAATGGCCAAAGCCGATTCCAAGGACCGCGGATAGTGTGTCAAAATCTGGCTTTCGATCCTGTCTTTCAAAGGTGTTACAATGCTGCCCCTGTTGGTATAGTCTTCTGGATTGGCGGTGAAAACAAACAACATGTCCAAAGGCATGCGCAATTTGAAACCCCTGATTTGGATGTCTCCTTCCTGCAAAATATTGAACAACCCCACTTGGATCCGTGCTTGTAAATCGGGCAATTCATTGATCACAAATATGCCCCTGTTGCTGCGGGGAATGATGCCATAATGGATGGCCAATTCATCGGCAAAACTGAGTTTTTGGTGGGCGGCTTTGATGGGATCAATGTCGCCAATCAAATCGGCCACGCTAACATCGGGGGTCGCCAATTTCTCACCATACCGTTCGCTGCGGTGGAGCCAATGAATAGGGGTATCATCTCCTTTTGCTTGGATCAGGTCGCGGGCATATTTGCTGATGGGTGCAAAAGGGTTGTCTTGGATTTCCGATCCAGCCACAACAGGAATGTATTCGTCCAACAACTGGACCATTTGTCGGGCCATGCGGGTTTTGGCTTGTCCACGCAAACCCAAAAACAAAATATTGTGCTGGCTCAGCAAAGCCCTTTCGGTTTCTGGTATCACGGAATCTTCGTACCCAATGATGCCCTCAAAAGGATTGGATTGGTCTTTTAAACAAGCCATCAAATTGTCCCTGATTTCTGCCTTCACAGATTTTGCAGTATAACCAATGGCTTTTAAAGCACCCAATGTGAGGGCGCTGGTAAGTGAAGTTTTTTTCATCAATACACGGATTTGCTTTTACCGCTTTCAAAATCCTTGAACAAAAAGCCACCCAATTGGTCCAGGTTGGCAAAATATGCTTTGCCATGGTTCATTTCGGTAAATTCTTGTACAAAAGACTGCAGGTAAGGATCATCTGCAATCATGAAAGTGGTGATGGGAATGTTTAATTTTTTGCACTGTGCTGCCAAATTGATGCAGCGGTTAACCACTTTTCGGTCTAATCCAAAGCTGTTTTTATAATACTTGCCACCGATTTTTAAACAAGTAGGTTTGCCATCGGTGATCATGAAAATTTGTTTGTTGTTGTTCTTGCGTCGCCGCAACAAGTCCATCGCCAATTCCAAGCCAGCTACCGTATTGGTGTGGTAGGGACCCACTTGCAAATAGGGCAAATCCTTGATTTGAACTTGCCAAGCATCATTGCCAAAAACCACAATGTCCAATGTGTCTTTGGGATAGCGGGTGGTGATGAGTTCGCTGAGGGCCATGGCCACTTTCTTGGCCGGCGTGATCCGGTCCTCGCCATACAAAATCATGGAATGGGAAATATCGATCATCAAAACCGTGGAGGTCTGGGTTTTGTGGTCGGCTTCGCGCAAATACAAATCATTTTCTTGCAAAGAAAAATCGAGCGCCCCTCGGTTGATCTGTGCTTGTCGAATGCTTTCGGCAAAATCAATGTGTTCCAAGGCATCACCAAATTGATAGGGCTTGGTTTGTGCGTTGGCTTCATCTCCCCTTCCGGTCTTGCTGGTGCGGTGGTTGCCCACACCTCCTTTCTTCAACTTGCCAAAAATTTCCTCCAGGCTTTTTTTGCGGATGCCCTGCTCTGTTTTCCCGGTCAAGGAAAATTTACCATCCACTGGATTTTCTTTGAGGTAACCATTTTCTTTGAGGTCTTCAATGAAGTCCCCCATGCCATAGTCATCCTTGGTCAATTGGTATTGCTTGTCCAATTGGTTCATCCAGTCCAAAGCCTCTGCAGCATCCCCATTGGTATAAGTCAACAGTTGCAAAAAAATGTCCAAGAGTTGTTCAAAGCGCGGCTTTTGGCCGGCAGATGCTGTTAAAGCTTTGAACTGAAACCCTTTCATTTAATTTATTTTGGTGCGGCCATGAGCTTTCCCGGAATTTGAATGGCGGGATTGTACATGGTCTTCATTTTTTCCAATCCGTCTAGGTAGCTTTCAGCGATGCGTTTTTCATCGGCCATTAACTCGCCCTTCATGCCACCCAGAGAATTATAATAGAAAACCTGTTGTTGGAGGTCTTTGTTCACTGAAGCAGCTACTTTTTTGGCCAAACTGCTGTCTTCTGACAAATAGCAAGCTTCTAAGAACATCAATGAATTCCGGTTGTGCAGGTTACCCCGGCTGGTCATGCCATAAGCAAAGTTTTCTTCGTTCATCATGGCATCTATTTTGGCCAAGACTTGACGGGCTTCGGCCTTGCGTCCCTTGGCCGACAAATCAATGGCCAATTCAGCATAAGCGGAACGGATGGTATTCAAATGCCTGCGGTTTTCTTCATCAAAATAAACACCCTTGGTTTGGGCATTGCCCGAAGCAAAAAGGTTCAATGCTTTGGGTTTCATCCAGTCTGTATTAACCCTGGACTCATTCACGGGCACCAAGCGATAACTTAAACCATCGCGGCGCAGGAAATTGTCAAAACCCAATTCTACCTGGGGATTGGTGAAATAGATGGGACGCTTCCACTGGTTGGCTGCAATGATGTTCAATACCGCCATGTCGTTTTTGAGCAAAGACCCTTTGGGCAGTTCAAAACGCAATTCACTCAAGATACTGTCTCCCGCATTGACAGTTTTGTTGGCCAAAACAGTTTTGGCGTCTACGGGCACAGAGAATTTCCTGACAGGGAAAGTGCTGAGCGCTTCGCCATTGCCCCGGTCTTCCATCTTGGTGGGATCGTCACTGCCCACATAGTTCTTCATTAAATCGTATAAATCATAGTAACGGTCTTCGGGAATATTGGGCTTGGATCGGTACAAAGCATAGTCTCTTTTTCCACCCTCAATTTGCTCGGCCGTCCAAATCACGTCAATGGGATCGCTTTGGTTAACCTTGTAGCGCAGTTGGTTGATGTACCAATCAATGCCCAACAAACTAAAATTAATGACGCGCACGTCGGGCCGGATGCCTTCTACTTCTTGTGCATACCAAAGTGGATAAGTATCGTTGTCTCCGTAGGTAAAGAGAATGGCATTGGGGGCACAGCTTTCCAAATAATTCTTGGCCAAATCGCGGGCCAACACTTTTTGGCTTCTGTCATGGTCATCCCATTCTTGTTGGGCCATGAGGCCTGGTACGGCCACCAAACAAAGCAAAGTAGCCAACACAGCACCTGGAGCACCCTTGAGCTTTTTTTGGATGAATTGGGTCAAAGACATGACGCCCAATCCAATCCAAACGGCAAAGGCATAAAATGATCCCACATAAGCGTAGTCCCTTTCACGGGGTTGGTTGCCGGCCTGGTTCAAATACAAGACAATGGCCAATCCGGTGAAAAAGAACAGCAAAAGGTTGACAAATGCATCGTCGCTTTTCTTTTTGCGGTGATAGAAAAAGCCCAACAAGCCCAACACAAAGGGCAGGGCAAACAAGGTATTGTGCGCCTTGTTGTTTTTCAAGGAATCGGGCAAAGCATCTTGGTTGCCATACAGCAAATTATCAATGGGTTGGATGCCGGTGATCCAGTTGCCATCCCTTACATTTCCAGTATACACCCCTTGGATATCGTTTTGCTTACCGGAGAAATTCCACATGAAATAGCGGAAGTACATCCAATACACTTGGTAACCCGTAAAAAAGCGCAGGTTATCCATTTGGTTGGGCGCTCTTTCATATGCACCTTCTTTGGTTTTGGGTATGTTCAAAAAAACCGAATAATAATATGCATGGTATTGGTCGTCACTGGCATCCCATACGCGAGGGAAAACCATTTTGTCTTCAGGGGCGTAAACATATTTCTTGTCTTCCCCAACGGCCAAATATTTGTCTTTTGATTTTTGGTAACGCATGCCCGTGCTTTTTAAATCCACGGGTTGGGCCGTGAATTTTTGTCCATACAGCAAAGGAAAATCGCCATATTGTTCTCGGCTGAGGTAGCCCACCAAACTATTGGGGTTGTCCACATTGTACATGTCTACGCTGGGATTGGCCGAGCTGCGCACCATGGTGGTGAGGTAAGTAGAATAGCCCATCAGCATGAAAGCCACACACCAAACACCCAATTGCAAATAATACCATTGCTTGCGTGCTGCTACTTTTAGGGCATACCATAACCCAATGGCCAGGAGAACAAAAAATGCTGTAAACCCGGTGAAAAAGGGCAAGCCCATGCCATTCACTGCCCAACGGTCAAAAGCGCCGGCCATTTTAATGGAATATTGGATCACACCTACTTGCACCACGCCGGTGATGACACAACCCAAAACCAGGAAAATATACATGCCACCATACAAAGCTTTGTTTTGGGCCTGCCATTTTTCGATGCCCACCAACAGCCCAATGGCCAAGAGGGTCGCCAAAATAACCAAACCAGAAATGGTGCCATCCATGGCCACATTGTCGGTAGCATCTTGTGCCGCCATGACCAGGGCCCCCACAAATGCCAATGCCCCCCCACCAATGACCAATCGCAGAAACCATTGACGGATCAAGACATAATTAAAATTCTCCCGTTTGCGGAAATAATACACCATCACAATGGCCGGAATGGTCAAGAGGTTCAACAAGTGTACGCCAATAGACAAGCCCATCATGAAAAAGATGAACACAATCCAACGGTCTGCACCAGCTTGATCGGCTTGGTGTTCCCATTTTAAAATAGCCCAAAAAACAATGGCAGTAAAGAAAGAAGACAAGGCATATACTTCACCTTCCACGGCAGAATACCAGAACGAATCGCTAAAAGTATAGGCCAAAGCACCTACCACTCCGGCTCCCATGACAGACCAAAGTTGTTCTGCGCTTAGTCGCGCATCGGTTGACAAGCCTGCTATGCGGCGGGCAAAGTGGGTAATGGTCCAAAACAAAAACAAGATGGTAAAACTGCTGGCCAAAGCACTCATGACATTCACTGCTTTGGCAGCGGTCAGGGGGTCATTGCCAAAAGCTATGATGAAAATCCGACCCAACACCACAAACAAGGGCGCGCCTGGGGGGTGGGGAATTTGCAGTTTGAAACAACTGCTCACGAATTCACCACAATCCCACAAACTGCCGCCGGCTTCTGCGGTCAGTAAATAAACGGCGCTGGCCAAGGCAAACACGGCCCAGCCCAATACATTGTTAATCCTTGAAAACTGCATGCTGGATGGATTTATGACGGGCAAACATAAACGATTATACGTAAATAAAAACGTAAATTTGCGGCCCATGAATACCGCGAAAACCGTAGCATTTCATACCCTGGGTTGCAAACTCAATTTTTCGGAAACCTCTACCCTGTCCCGGCTTTTGGAGCAGGAGGGCTTTGAAAAAAGGGAATTTACAGACCCAGCGGATGTTTATGTCATCAACACTTGTTCTGTTACCGACAATGCGGACAAAGAATGCCGGCAATTGGTGCGCCGGATCCAGAAAAAATCTCCCGCCAGCTTTGTGGTCATCACGGGTTGTTATGCCCAATTGAAACCCCAAGAAATAGCTGCCATTCCCGGAGTGGACTTGGTTTTGGGGGCGGCAGAAAAATTCAATATTGCTGAACATTTGGGCAACCTGACCAAAGCCGACGATTTGGCCAAGATTTGCAGCTGTGATATCTCTGAATTAGAGGGGTTTCAACCTTCTTTTTCTCAAAATGACCGGACCCGCACTTTTTTAAAAGTGCAGGACGGATGTGATTACAATTGTTCGTTTTGCACCATTCCCTTGGCCAGGGGGAAGAGCCGCAGCAATACCATTGATAAAGTCGTAGCACAGGCCAGGGACCTGGGGAAGGGTGATGTCAGGGAAATTGTCCTAACCGGTGTGAATTTGGGTGATTTTGGGAAAGGCCCTACAGGACAAAAAAACCATGCTGAAAATTTTACCGACCTGGTCAAAGCCTTGGACCAAGTAGAAACCATTGACCGCTTTCGCATTTCTTCCATTGAGCCCAATTTGTTGACCCAAGAAATAGTAGAAACGGTGGCCCAAAGCGATCGCTTCATGCCCCATTTTCACATACCCTTGCAAAGTGGTTCCAACCAAATTTTGGCGGCCATGCGCAGGCGTTACCGCAGAGAACTGTATGCCGAGCGAGTAGATTGGATTCGCCAAACAATGCCTTTGGCGGCCATTGGCGCTTGATTTCCTGCATGGATTAGACATCAGTTATCTCCATGTTTTTACTTATTCAGAAAGGGACCAGACCAAGGCATTGGAATTGGGTGGCGTGGTACCTGTTTCGGTTAGACAAGAACGCAACAAAATACTGCGCAACCTTTCCTTCCAAAAAAACCGTTATTTCCAAGTGTCCCAAGAAGGCTCCCAAAGAGAAGTGTTGTTTGAGGCCTTCAACAAAGCTGGAATGATGGAAGGTTATACCGACAATTACATCCGGGTAACCACCCCCTACCGGGACATCCGGGTAACCACCCCCTACCGGGAGGAATGGGCCAACCAAATCGTTCTTTGGAACCTTTAAACTCAGAGCCATTTGTTGCACCAAGGATAGGCGACCAAACGGTCCATGGTCTTGGTGTGAGTTTGCAGGGCTTGTAGGGCTTCTTGGTGACGCAAATGGTGTAAATCTGTCCCCAGAAAATCATAAGCACCTAGTTTCAGCAATGACAAAGCCTTTTTCCTGACAGGGGGGCCATAATAATCTGTCAGCGAGAGCAGGTTCAGTTGCAAGGCACAGCCCATGTCTTTGAGGCGTTCAAAATGATCGGTATGGTGATCGTACAAATACCTTTCTGGGTGGGCCAAGATGGGTTTTTTGTTTTGCAATTGCAACTGAAAAACCACAGATTCCAAATAAGGACTGGGGGCTGCATAAGACATTTCAATAAGGACATAGCCCCCCTGCATCTCTAAAATAGGTTCATTTTTTTGTAAGCGTTCCACCAGGGATTCATCCACCATGTACTCTGCAGCAAAACTTGTTTCCAATGCAATATTGGCCCAACGCAATTCGTCTGAAAGCCGCTCTGCCACTTGTGCAATTTCCTGGGGTTGATTGGGATAAACCCCCATCATGATATGAGGAGTAAAAATGGCTTTCTGAAAGCCGGCCGAGACCAAAGCCCGGCAATAACCCAACGCCTCTTCCATGTTGCTGGCCCCATCGTCCAGTCCTGGCAAGATGTGGGAATGCATGTCGGTGTGGAGAAAAGCAAAGTCTTTTCTTACAGGAGCGGTGTGAAAGATTCTGCTCAGTAAACTCATGTAGTAGGACTTAAGTATTCGGCTGGAAATTCCACCACCATTACTTGTCCCAAGCTTTGCAGTTGCACATATACTTTTTTCTTGCCACCGCGCAAAATGACACCCTCTTTGTCCATGAAAACA
>RDYY01000252.1 GCA_004293505.1 Sphingobacteriia bacterium
TCTTCATTTGTACAAAGCATTGAAATCTTGTTGCTCTTGGCGGCCGCTGTTTTGGTGGCTTGGATTGTTCCAGGTTACCTCATGCGCCAAAAATTCAAACGCACGATAGCATGAATACAGAAAAAAATTTGACGGAACAAGAGTCTTTGCGCCTCATCACCGATATGTTGCGCAAGGCCAAGGGAAGTTACCACGAAACCGGTATTGGTCCTTTGCTGTGGGGTACGGTCGTGGCGGTGGCCAGTGTGGTCACCTTTTTGGAAAGACATTACCAGTTTAAAATGCCTTTTGACATATGGTTGATTGTCTTGTTTGCCATTGTTCCCCAGGTCATTATTTCCATAAGGGAAAAGCAAAATGCCAAATTCAAACAATACGACGACGACATGATTGACTCGGTGTGGTTGGTTTTTGGCATCAGTATTTTTGCCTTGGGCTTTTTTCAAAACACGGTACCGGCTGCTTCTGCCAAGCATTTTGCAGCAGAAGGATGGACCCTGATACGCCACTATACCGATGGCAGCCAGCCAGATCGACCCCAGACCCCCATGGTGCTCAGCTTTTATTCCATTTATATTCTTTTTTATGCTTTGCCCACTTTGGTCACTGGTTTGACCAAGAAGTTTTGGCCCATGACGTTTGGCGCCATCCTGACCTATGGTTTTTTCATCGTTTCCTGTTATGTACCCTTGGAATACGATATGCTATTGGGTGCTGCTGCAGCCCTGGTATGTTGGTTCATTCCTGGCATCATCCTGCGCACAAAATACTTGGCCCTCAGAAAACAACATGTTTAAAGAACTAGACCCCATATTGCATTCCCAACTTCGCCTGGCGGTGATGAGTCTGCTCATTGGTGTCAAGGAAGCAGAATTTACTTTCATCAAAGAAAAAACCAATGCCACAGCGGGCAACCTGAGTGTACAGGTCCAAAAACTGCGGGATTGCGGTTACATTGATGTGGTCAAACAATTCAAAGACAATTACCCCCAAACCACTTGTAAAATTACCCCAGCCGGTATTGCCGCTTTTGAAGCCTATGTCAAGGCTTTGCAAGCTTATCTTCAGCCTTGATTTTGCCCGAGCGTCAACAATGTAACCGTTTGGGTGTTTAACTTTGTCCATGCAGCATTTGATCGAGGTCGGGGGATTGAGCAAAAAATTCGGCAGTTTCCAAGCTGTCAAGGATTTGTCCTTTAGCGTTTCTGCGGGAGAAGTCTATGGTTTTTTGGGCCAAAATGGTGCTGGTAAAAGCACTACGCTGCGGATGTTACTGACCCTGATCCATCCCGATGAGGGCAGCATCAGGCTTTTTGGTCATGACCTTAAAACCCATCGAAAAGAAATATTGTCCCGCACGGGTGGATTGATTGAACGCCCCGATGTTTATCCCTATTTGAGTGCTTTTGAAAACCTCCAGCTTTTTGCCCGATTAAGTGGTCTACGCCTTTCCCGTCAACAATTGATGGACCAATTGGCAACCGTTGGTTTGGCCCAGCGGGCCCAAGACAAAGCAGAAGTGTATTCCCAAGGGATGAAGCAAAGATTGGGCATTGCCATTGCACTGGTACACCAACCCGAATTGGTCATTTTGGATGAACCCACCAATGGATTGGATCCCCAAGGCATTGCTGACATCCGCCAACTCATTCGATCCTTGAGCAAGGAACAGGGGAAAACCATCGTGGTGTCTTCCCACCTTTTGACTGAAATTGAGCAAGTGGCGGATCGTTTGCTCATCATTGACAAAGGAGTGAAAAAAGTAGAGGGAACGGCCGCAGAACTATTTTCTGGCGAGCAAAAATTGGTGGAAGTGACCACACCAGGTGCTGCCCAAGTTTTGGACCAACAATTGGCCGAGATACCCTTCCCTGCTACTGTTGTTGGCGGAGATAAGCTGCAATTTTCATTGACCGAACCCGACATACCGCTTTTGACGGCTGAGTTGGTCAAAAGAAAGATCCCCGTTTTTGGTCTGGTGACCAAGACCAAATTAGAAGACTATTTTTTACACATAACCGGTAGATCATAACATGTGGACTGTACTGCAAATAGAACTGTTTAAAATTTTCAGGCGGCCCAGGACTTACTTGGCTTTTGGCGCCATCACGGCTTTGATTGGCATCATCCAGTTGGGCTTAAAAGTTGATGGCAAAGAATACACGGATTTTGTCATGGCCGATTTTGCGGGTTCTTTTTCGGTAGATGGCAATATCCTGAATGGCTATTTTATATGTTATGTCATCCTCCAATTGCTTTTGGTGCATGTTCCTTTGCTGATTGCATTGATTGCGGCAGATATGATTTCAGGCGAAGCCAATCTGGGTACCCTTAGACTGTTGTTGACCAAGCCAGTGAGCCGCACCCAATGGATCTTGGCCAAATGGTTGGCTGCCATGGTCTATACCTTGAGTTTGTTGGTGTGGATTGCTATCATGGGATTGTTTGGAAGCATGTTGATTTTTGGCACCGATGACCTGTTTTTGATGAAAAGCAGTTATGTGGTCATCGTGAAAGAATCAGACGTTTTCTGGCGGTATTTCGGGGCTTTTCTTTTTGCAGCATTGGCCATGTGTACGGTGGCAGCTTTGGGATTTTTCTTGTCTTTTTTTGCGCAGAATTCCATCGGCCCCATAGTGGCCACCATGAGTGTGATCATTGTCAGCACCATTTTAAGTACCATGAACATTCCGCTTTTCAATGCCATCAAGCCCTTTTTGTTTACGACCCACATGATCACTTGGAAAGAGTTTTTTGATTTCAAGGTTAGCTTGGCCAATGAAGCCATCATTGGATCCATTGAAAGGCCGGGCCGTATTGTCCAATCGGCCATTGTATTGTTGGTGCACATCATTGGTTTTGGCGCAGCCACATTGATTTTGTTCAGAAAAAAAGACATCCTCACATGATTCCATTGACCCATCATTTCTCCTTTAAATATTTATTCTCGGGATTGGGTTCCCTGTTAGTGTTTGTGGTTACAAGCCATGCCCAAGACCCGCAGGCTTTGGTGCAAAGACTAAAGGCCAAACTAGACCAGGTCAATGATTATGTGGCCGAAGGCAGCATGAAAACCGATGTGGCTTTCATCAAAGCACCCGTGGGCAAAGTGAAAGTCTATTACAAAAAGCCCAAC
>RDYY01000253.1 GCA_004293505.1 Sphingobacteriia bacterium
GCCGAGACCCGGATTGATGCTGCTTTGGCTGGCATCCTCAATGCCCTCACTCCTTTGTTTGTGATTTTGGTGGGCAAGGCTTTTTTCCAGCTCACTGTAAAACCCATTCAGGTGGTGGGCATTGTGATTGGATTTCTGGGATTATCGGCCCTGGTCTTGTCTGGTAGGGACATCAGTTTTGCTTATCTGGGCTATGCTTTCTTGGTCTTGTTGGCCACCCTTTTGTATGGCATCAATGTAAACATGGTAGGCCGGCATTTACAAGGCGTGGCCGCTTTGGACATTGCCGCTTTGGCTTTTGTGTGTTTGACCATCCCCTGTGGGCTGCACTTGTACGGGAGTGGATTTTTGGATCTGCCTTTGGGCGAAAAGCCTTACCTAGCAGCCATTGGGGCTTCGGCCCTCTTGGGCGTAGGGGGAACCGCCATTGCTTCTGTTTTCTTTTATGTATTGGTCAAAAGAGCAGGTGCCGTATTTGCTTCCACAGTCACTTATGGCATTCCCTTTGTGGCCTTGGCTTGGGGTTTACAAAGAGGAGAAACCATTGGTTGGTGGCAAGTGGTTTCCCTGTTCATTATTTTGTTGGGGGTGTGGTTGGTCAACAAGAAAAACTAGACCGACATCATTTCTTTTTCTTTGGCCACCAGGTGCTTGTCCACCAAAACAATGTATTGATCGGTCAGGTCTTGGATTTCTTTTTCAGCGTCTTTGGCAGCGTCCTCACTTAAGCCATCTTTCTGTAATTTTTTGACCTGTTCAATGGCATCACGGCGAATATTGCGAATGGCCACTTTGGACTGCTCACCTTCGGCACTGGCTTTTTTGAACAATTCTTTTCTTCTTTCTTCCGTAAGAGGTGGCAAGTAAAGCCTGATCTGGCTGCCATCGTTTTGGGGCGTGATGCCAATATTGGCAGCCATGATGGACCGCTCAATGGGGGCCAACATGTTTTTTTCCCAAGGCTGGATGCTGATGGTGCGGCTGTCCAATACAGAAATATTGGCTACTTGGCTGATGGGGGTGGGTGAACCATAGTATTCCACCACCAATCCATCTAACATGGCTGGAGAAGCTTTCCCAGCCCTGATCTTTACCAATTCGGTTTCTAAGTGCCCGATGCCTTTTTGCATGCTTTCCTTGGCATCGGCCAATATCATTTCTAATTCTTCCATCATCAAAATGTTGTGGGTGCAAAATTAAGGATTCCCAATGAACCCATCAGCACAGGGTCTTTAAAACCAAAACTGGGTAAAGGAACGAAACTTGCGCACTTTGGGGCGAATCTCGCCGCCGGGCAGGGTTTCTTCAGACAAATCGGTACCATCTTCTCCTGAGCCTCCTTTGATGACTTGTAAGCCCTTTGTTTTGTTTTTGTTGTACCGCAGCGCCGCCAAAGCACCATAAAAGAGGAAGGCTTGCAAAGCAATTACTTTGGTCGTGCCCAAGGGCAGCAACAAAAAGCTGAGGATGATAACGGCGATATTGGCCAAGGAAAGCCACAAAGTGATGCTCATGTGAGACAGCCCCTTGTCCAATAGAATGTGGTGGATGTGCAACCGATCGGGAGAAAAAGGGGATCGACCATGTACGATTCTAATGAAAAATACCCGCAGGGTATCAAACAAAGGAATCAACAAAACCCCTACCCCCATGGCGGGTGAAGCCAAAACAGGCAAGATGCGAGAGTGCTCGGCGGTGTTGATGAATTGGATCACCAAAATGGCATTGACCACCCCAATCAACATGGCACCTGTGTCGCCCATGAATATGCGGGCCGGAGAATAATTGTAGATCAAAAATGCGGCCAAGGCGGCGGCAAAAGTAAAGCCAAACAAAGCATAGTATTCGTCTCCACTCATCCAAGCAAAAAAGGAGAAAAACGTGGCTGTCACAATGCCCAAACTACCAGCCAAACCATCTACCCCATCAATCAAGTTAAAAGCATTGATGACCACAATGATGGTACAAAAAGAGAAAGCATAACTGACCATGGGATCCAGGGTCTCGATACCCAAAAAACCATGAAAGCTGGTAATGACCAGGTTGGCTTTGAAAATAAGGATGGCGGCAACGCTAAATTGGCCCAAAATCTTTTTGAAAGGGGTCAAAACCAAAATATCATCCTTGATGCCAAAAAAGAAAACCAAAAGAAAAGCGGACAAGTAAAATTGAAAGGTATCGGCAGCAACGGGGTGGTGCAAATCGGTCATGAGCAAAAGCGCCACCACAAAACCTGCAAATATGCCTAGTCCCCCCAAAGAGGGTACGGGGTCCAAGTGGATTTTTCGGTCCCCTGGCAAGTCAAACAGCTTCTTCATGTTGGATACCTGAATGATCACAGGTATCGCATAAAAAGTGATGACAAAGGCCAGAATAGCGCCTAAAATAATGTTTTGCATCAGGTCTTGTTCAAAACGAAGTTAATCCATACAAAATTGCCAAGCCCTACCCATTTGGCAGTAATTCTTTCTTTATGACGCGCCAGTCTTTATCTTCGCTGCTCAAAATGGAAAAAATGAGCGTTGCTACCGTTGCCCAATTGGAAAAAACAGCCAGCCAGGTCAGAAGAGACATTGTCCGCATGGTTCATGGTGTACAAAGCGGCCATCCTGGGGGCTCATTGGGTTGTGCGGATTTTTTAACAGCCTTGTTTTTTGCCGTCATGGAGCACAACACTGCCTTTGAAATGGACGGCAAAGAAGAAGATTTGTTTTTCCTGTCTAACGGTCACATTTCACCTGTTTATTATTCCGTTTTGGCACGTTCAGGTTATTTTGATGTAAAAGAACTGGGAACTTTTCGCAAGATCAATACCCGATTGCAAGGCCATCCCACCACCCATGAACACTTGCCTGGTATCAGAATTGCCAGTGGGTCCTTGGGGCAAGGCCTAAGTGTGGCTTTGGGTGCTGCATTGGCCAAAAAAGCCAATGGCGACAAACACTTGGTCTATTCTCTGCACGGTGACGGAGAACTACAAGAAGGTCAAATTTGGGAAGCTGTCTTGTTTGCTGCCCACCACAAAGTGGACAACCTAATTGCCACCATTGATGTGAATGGCCAACAAATTGATGGCCCCACCCATGAAGTCATGTCTTTGGATTCATTGCGGGCCAAATTTGAAGCTTTTCAATGG
>RDYY01000254.1 GCA_004293505.1 Sphingobacteriia bacterium
GACCGTGAATTCTTGGAAAGTCCGCGCCGCTTATGGCGAAAGCGGTAACCTGACTGGCATTGGCGCTTATGACCGCTTCAACATTTACAACGTGTCTCCTTTTCTTAGCCGCACCAGTTTGACTTCACCCTCTACTACGGTGAGCAGTGACCTCAAGCCTGAGCGCCAAAAAGAATTTGAAGTGGGTACCGATGTTTCTTTGCTGGACAACCGCATCCAATTCACTTTTAACTATTACAACAAAAAAGTAACAGACCTCTTGGTGCCCAATATCACCAATGCCCCCAGTTCTGGTTTCCCTACTGCCAGTAAAAACGTGGGCAGCTTGCGCAACAAGGGATTTGAAATCTTGGTGACAGCAGTACCGGTAAAGACCAAAGATTTCAGTTGGGAAATCACCGGTAACTTCAACAAGAACACCAACAAAGTAGAAGACTTGGGTGTTCCCTTTATTTCTTTTGCCACAGGAACAGGTGCCGTGTTTGCCCTGGTGCCTGGCTATGCAGCTCCCATTTTCTATTCTAACTTTTTTGCCCGTGGATCCAATGGCCAGGTCTTGATTGACCCCGCTACCCAAACCCCCGTGCAAGCCCGAGGCCCTGTATTGACTGGTCAGCCCTTTGGTACACCCACAGTAGATCCTGCAACAGGATTACCTTATTTGACAGGCCCTAATTCTACCGTGTTGCGGGGTAATTTGGGTACACCCAACCCCACTTATACTGCTACCTTGATCAATACCTTGCGCTACAAAAAATGGAGCTTGGGCTTTCAATTGGACCGTGTAGCGGGTGTAAGCGTTTTCAATGCTGATTACCGTACACGGCAAGGGGTAGGCAATGGTTCTGAATTGGCCCAACTGGAACACAATGGCCAATTGCCCCGTGGCTATATCCAAAGAATCTATGGCATTGAAGAATGGCGTGTAGACGATGGTGCTTTCACCAAACTGCGTGAATTGTCCATTGGTTATAATTTTGGCAAAGTGGGCAAAGCATTCAGCAATTTAAATGTGAGCTTTTCTGGTCGCAACCTGATCTCTTGGGACAATTACAAAGGATACGATCCTGAAACCAACGCCACCGGCCAAAACAGCTTGTTGCGTGGGGTTGATTTCGGAAACGTACCCATTCCCAGAACCTTTCAAGTGGGCGTTGTTGCCAATTTCTAAACCCTTTATTCAAACAACATGAAAAAGTTCATACTTCCTTTATTGGCCGGCATCAGCTTGGTTTCCTGTAAACAGGAATTCACCAACCCCGGCGCCATCAACAGCAGCAGCGCTTTTTCTACACCGCGCACGTTGGCCGGTGTAGCCGTTGGCTTGCAAAACGTTTATTCCAATGGCCGATTGAGCCCCGTTTATACCTCCGTTACCGCAGCAGGTGCCCTCACCAATGAGTACCGCCTCATGAATGTGGGCAATACCGACGAAGCCAATTTGTTCATCGGCGGTCCTGCCGTGGACAACCTAAATGGTATTGTCGGCAACATGTGGACCTGGAACAACAAAATCATCTTTGACGCCGACAATGTCATCAATGGTGCCAAAACCTTGGGCGACAAGAACACGGCAGCAGGTTTGATTGCCTATGCCACCATCTTCAAAGCCTTGGCCATTGGTAACCTGGCCATGTATTTTGAACAAATCCCTTCTGCACCAGGATCGGCAACCGAGCCTGCTCGTTTTCAAACCAGGATCGAAGGATTCAGAAGGGCCGTAGCCGCTTTGCGCGCTTCACAGGCTTTGTTGACGGCCACACCTCCTGGTAGCACTTTTTATTCCAACGTGCCCACCAGCATTGACATCAATTTCCTGACCAACACCACCAATGCCTTGATTGCGCGTTACAGTTTGTTTGCAGGCGATTTTGCCGATGCCATCACGGCCAGTAACGCAGTGCCACCCACTTATGCAGGTGCATTGTTGGGCTTTGATGCGGTAGTACCCAATCCAGTATTCAATACGGTAACCAATACCAATAATGTTTACCAAATTTTGGATTCTACTTTGGGTCTGCCCACGGCTTTGGCCCCTGATTTAACCGATGCGCGCATTCCTTTTTACACCAGCATCAATGCAACGGTGAATCCCCGTTACCGCATCCGTGGGTTTTATTCCGGATTGACCCAGTCTGTTCCATTGTACGTACCCGACGAAATGCGCTTGATCCGTGCCGAAGCTTTGGTGCGCCAAGCGGCCCCCAATTTGGCTGGTGCGGTAACAGAAATCAATGCGGTAAGAACCCAAACACCTGCTGCTGACCCCTTGGGCATAGGTGGCAGTGGAACAAATTATACTGGAACCGTAGACGCTCCTTCTTTGTTGGCCGAGATCTATCGCCAGCGTTGCATTGAAATGTGCATGAGTGGAATGCGTTTAGAAGACAGCCGTCGTTTGGGACGTCCGGTGAGTGAGCGGAAGCGGAATTTCTTCCCCTACCCCACCCGCGAAAGGGACAACAACCCCAATACCCCTGCTGATCCCAGTTTCTAAAGATCATCACATAAAAAAAACCCGACCAATGGTCGGGTTTTTTTGTGCCCAAGCTTTACCAGAAAAGCTGCTATTTTTTCTCGACCCGCTTTTGCAGCTTGGCCAAATTTTCTTCCATCAAAGTCCCCAACATTTTATCGTTCATCATAGACGCCATTCTTTCCCAAGGCCACCAACCAATTTTTTCTTCAAACTGCCATTGCATAATGGTGGAGGAGGCTTGGCCCTTGGCATCCCGAACAGGCAAGACCCGAACAGTGGAAATCATTTTGGTACCATCCATCATGTTCCATTGATTCACTTGTACAGAGTCATTCAGTGAAAGCCGAATGACTTTGGTGGTACCCAAAAACAGGCTGTCTTCTTTGTACAATGCATAACCTGGTTGTACTTGGTTGATCCATGTTTCCCATTTGGCAAAAGAAAAAACCAGGCTTTTGACCGAATCTGGGGGCGCTTGTAAAGTGATGGCCCGGGACACCACTACATTGGAAGGGAAGAGCAAGCCTATGCCCATGACCAATAAAAAAAGAAAGACGACACTGAGGGCACCTAATTTAATGACACGCATCTTATTCCCATTTAAAGGTTTTAAAAGCCACGGCATA
>RDYY01000255.1 GCA_004293505.1 Sphingobacteriia bacterium
TTCGACCTGGAATTGGTAGAAATTGAGGGTCCCGCGTCATTGATCATCACACCTTGATTCAGGCCGATTTTCGGTTCTGCCACCAGCCCAACCAAACTCCGGTTAAGCCCCACATGACCACATAGTCAATCAAGTAGGCCCTGATGTCGAAAAGCTGGTACCAAATGTGACTGGTATAAGCACTGTTCAGGTAAACCAAGAGACCAACAGCCAAGCTGGTGGTCAGGGTAATGGTGAAACTGTTTTTGGCAAATTGATTCAGGATCCAAATCAAAAGATAGGCCAATAAAATATTGGTGACCAATCCTCGGCCCATGTTCAATCCCATGTTGGTGTCATTGACACGGTGGTATTGGATGGTTGCCCAAGGTTTGCCCATGCTTTCTGCCATGGATTTTTCCATGACTTCTGCTGAACTACCCGCGGGAACATTGGGTAAAAAATAGCCGCCTTCTTTTTCCAAGTGGGTAGACAAGTATTGCAAAACACTGTCTTGATTGGCCGTGTAGCCTTGTGCTGGCCAGTGCAATCCCATAAAAGTCCAAGAAGCAAACTGACACATGAACAGGATAATTCCGCCCACCAGGGCGCCAATTAGGTTTTTTTTCATGATTTTGGGGGTTTGATTGATCCAATGTAGAATTTATTTGTTGTTTTTGCAAGCAAAGACCCAACAAACTAACGTGAGCCAAACTCTAAGTTCTCCCAGAATCCTTTCCTTGATTGACCGTTTCATGCGGTATGTTCAATTGGATACCCAAAGTGATCCCCATTCCCATACCCATCCCTCTACGGCCAAACAAAAAATTCTAGGGGCTTTGTTGGCCCAGGAACTTACCCAGATGGGGGCAGCTGAGGTATGGGCCGATGAATACGGCTATGTTTATGCCAGCATTCCTGCTACGGTTCAAACTGCTGTTCCCGTTTTGGCTTTTTGCAGCCACTTGGACACCGCACCCGACTGCAGCGGAACCCATGTTCAACCCATTTTGCACCATCCCTATGATGGCGCTGATCTGGTCCTGCCTGACGACCCGCAACAAGTGATCCGCATGGTTGATCATCCCGCTTTGAAAAGACACATGGGCCAGCCCGTGATCACTGCCAGTGGGCAAACCTTGTTGGGAGCAGACGACAAAGCGGGTGTAGCCATCATCATGGAATTTGCCCAACACCTTTTGACCCATCCAACCATCCCTCACGGATTGATTAAATTAGTGTTCACCCCAGATGAAGAAATAGGACAGGGTACAGACAAATTAGACTTTGCCAGGTTGGGGGCCAATTTTGCCTACACATTGGATGGGGGCAGTTGGGGGAGTTTTGAAGACGAGACCTTTAGCGCCGATGGCATGACAATAGAAATCCAAGGCATCATGGCCCACCCTGGAGCAGCCAAGGGCATCATGGTCAATGCCCTCAAAATTGGGGCACGCATCTTGCAATCCCTTCCTCCGGCAGGATGGTCGCCCGAAACCACTGCTGACCGAGAAGGCTTTGTTCATCCCCATCGCATAGAAGGCAATGCCGAGACCGTTCGATTAGAGTTTTTATTGCGGAGTTTTCATACACCAGACCTGGCCGTTTATGCGCAACGACTGCGGGAATTGACTGAATCTGTTTTGTTGCAATACCCAGGGGCCAGTGCCCGCTACATGGTGCACGAGCAATACCGCAACATGAAAGAAGTGCTGGACCAATTTCCTTTTATCAGGACAAATGCCCAAAAAGCTTATGCCAGAGCAGGCGTGCCCTTTGTGCAAGAACCCATAAGGGGTGGGACCGATGGCAGCCGACTGAGTTTTCTGGGTTTGCCTTGCGCCAATATTTTTACGGGCATGCAAGCCATTCATGGCAAACAAGAATGGGTGGGCGTAGCAGACATGTCTTCAGCAGTGGATGTCTTGTTAGAGTTGGTACAAGTTTGGGCCGACAAATAAAGTAGTTTTGCTGAAAAGGCAGGAATGAATGCAGCGGTGAAAAACAAATGGCGGTTGGCGCAATTCTTTGAGATTCTGTGGTGGAAACGATTCCTGAAAGACAAATCCATTGAGGAATACAGGACTTATAAACTATTGTATTGGGAAGATTTTTTGCGCAAAAGCCAACTGGATATTTTGCCTGGCATGCAGGTTTTAGATGCCGGATGTGGGCCCGCGGGTATTTTCATGGCCTTGAAGGATGTTTCCATTACCGCATTTGATCCGCTGTTGGACAAATATGAATCCAGCATTGATCATTTTAAATCATCTGACTGGCCCCATGTGCGGTTTTTTCAATCTATGTTAGAAAACTTTGATGCCAAGGAGAAATACGACATCACATTTTGCATCAATGCCATTAACCATGTGTCAGATTTAACCAAAAGCATTCAAGTCTTGGTGGATGGCACCAAGCACAAAGGTAAATTGGTGGTATCTATTGATGCGCACAACCATGGGGTACTAAAAACAATATTCAGGGCCATTCCGGGCGATGTTTTGCATCCGCACCAATTGAGCTTAGAGGACTATGTTCAAATGTTTGTAGAAAGGGGGTGCAAACTTGATCGTACCATGGTGTTGAAATCCGAATTCATTTTTAATTATTACCTATTGGTATTGACCAAAAACTAGCGTTTTTTTCGGCTTTTCTATTGTGTGTTGGGGATAGGGTTGAGCCTTATTTATTTATTTTAACCCAAAACATTTTACCATCCGGTCTCGGCCATTCAGGTCTTGTCGGAGGATGGCGGTTTCAAAGTAACCTTTCATCAAGTTAACAACATTTTGTCCCAGGTCCTCATGGATTTCAACATAGAGTGCACCCAGAGGTGACAAATGCTGGGTGCTAAATCTTGCCAAGGCTTTGTAAAACAACAAAGGATCTTCATTGGGTACAAAGAGGGCCAGGTGGGGTTCTTGCTCCCTGACATGTGGCGCCAGTTTTTCTGCTTCTTGTTGGGGAATATACGGAGGGTTGCTGATGAGTAAATCGGTGGGTCCCAGTTTTGTCCATTGTGTTGGGTCTAAAAAATCCAATGCGTAAAAGTCAATATCGGTACCCTGGTCATTGGCATTTTGTTGGGCCACAACTAATGCAGGAGTAGAAAGGTCTATC
>RDYY01000004.1 GCA_004293505.1 Sphingobacteriia bacterium
TTGAAGCACCAGCTACAGACACGTTGAAAACTGATAGTTTACCCAAAGTAGATACGGCTGCAACACCCCGCACGGATCCCATCAAAACCTTGCACTAATACCCATAGAGCTTTTATACAAAAACTGCCCCTGGGCAGTTTTTTTTTGGGGAAATGAGACGACTGAAGCCCTCAACTTAATTGGAGAGACAACAAATATGCGCTTTTGCCAGGCCCAAAATTTTCAATGGCGTAGTTTGTCCAAAACCGATGTCCACTCAAGAAACTAATTTGGCGTTCCCGCCATTGAACTGCATCAAATGAATGATTTATGCTGTTCAATTCTTGAAATAATTTTGAGGCCAATGCCAGCGCATCAGGGGTTCCCAAATAACACAAGTCTGCATCTGCCAGTACTTGTTCCAATAAAGTACGGGGAGACTGTGGAATTTTAGTAGCCATGATCATGCCCTGTACCAAAGAAATTTCTTCTGCTGAAAACCCAAATTGAGGCAAATACACTGCGGCTAATTCACACCCCATGGCTTCATGCCCTTCATAGGCCGAGACAAAACCTGTGTCGTGCCAAAGCCCTGCTGCCATCAATAACCTTTGATCTTTTTCCGTGTCCAACCCGCTGGCAGCACCGATTTTCATAGCTGCCTGCATCACATAACGGGAATGTGCAAAATTATGGTACGCGTACTGCTGGGTCAACCGAGTTTCAAATATTTCCTGAACTAACCTCTCCATGTTGCGATCAGTGTCCATGCTTTTTTTCCTTTAGCACCCCACCGGAAGCCTCTTTGATGCTTTGAATAAACAAAAATGCTTGTGGGTCAATGTCAAGAATACCTTGCTGAATTTGGTGAATTTCCAATCGGGTTACTACTGTAACGATGATGTCGGATTCTACCTTTATGTCAAATTGACCGGGCAAATAACCCCGCTCACCTTTATATACAGTTATGCCTTTACCCAGGTCATTGACCAAAAATGACTTGATTTGATCAGGTCGCTTTGAGATGATGTTGATGGCAGTAAATTGCTCAATACCATCAACAACATAATCTGTTGCGCGTGTTGCCGTAAAGTAAGTTATCAAAGAATACATGGCCGTTTCTAAACCAAATTGTATGGCAGCCAATGCAAAAATAATGGCATTAAAAACCATGATGATTTCACTATTGGACAAGCCAGTTTTGCGCTTGGTAAAAACAGCTATCACTTCAGCACCATCAATGACGCCTCCAGAGCGCAATACCAATCCAACCCCCGTCCCAATAAGTAATCCACCAAAGATGGCAATCAATAACCTGTCTGTAGTGATGGGTGCGATGTGTACCCAATGTAATCCAATGGTCATGAGTAAGATAGCAAATATGGTTTGAACAGCAAATGTTTTCCCAATGCGCTTGTAACCTAGGTAAACAAAAGGTATGTTCAAAACCAACATCAATAAGCTGATGTCAAGGTGCCAAACTTCATGCAGCAAGATGGATATTCCTGTTATACCCCCATCCAAAAATCGATTGGGAATCATGAATCCGCGCATGGCCAAAACCGCCAAACCACAACCCAATACCAATTGAAAAAGACTCTTCCAATGAAGTACCTGCGCCCAATGAACGTGGTCGGCTTTTCCTACGGACATGACCAATTTTCGAACAATATACTCAAATAAAAAATAGTCCGAAGCTTAGGCAGAAAAAAATTGATGAAACATTTCATGCTTTTTCAAGGCTTCAAGGTTGTCAACCTGTAAAGGTTTATGTAAAAATTGAATGACAACTGGGTATTCCCTTGCCCGCAAGGCATCAGCAGGATCAATGGTAGATGACAAAATAATGATTCGGGTATAGGGAAGCAGGGGCTCAAAATGTTTTACGTAATGATCCAAAAAAGACCATCCATCCATTTCAGGCATGTTGAGGTCTAGAAATACAAGACTTGGGGCATTTCGGGCATCAAATGACAATTGGCTGGTCATTTGTACCAACAAACCTATGGCTTCTTGACCATCATTGGCCGTCTTGATTTCACTAGCAAAAGCGGCACGTTTGAGCAAAAGCTGAGAAATGGTCTGAGAAATGATGTCGTCGTCGATGCACAATACCTGGTTTACCATAAGGGTTATTTTGGTTAAACAGATGCTTGGCTGGGCAACACCAGGCTGTATACCATTACTAAGATACAAAAAAGGAACAAGACGCTGCCAAATGGGGTCATGGTTTCCGAATGGCTTTTTCCCATAAAACAGACTGATGGCCACTCATATAACGGAACCATCCTGCTACAACTGCATAATTCATCATGGAAAAATAGTAGGGTACAAACAGGGCTTTTACCTTAATGGACCTTTGGGCAAGGTACCACCCCAACATGGCTGCCAAGTAAAAAATTACTTGCCCAAGCATTGATACCAAGTATACAGGTTCAGCGGATGAAATCAAAACAATGGCAGCATTGGATATTAAGAGTAAAATCAATGCCAATGGGCACAAAGTCCAGCGCAATATCCGATGACTGATGAATTGAAAACTAAGCAAAGGCTGCTTAAAAGGAAGCAATAAAGGCCAAAGCCGTATAGTGCTTTGCAGTCCGCCAGCCCCTATCCTTATCTTGCGTTTCAGTTCTTCATGGGTATTGGCTGAAGCAGTTTCAACAGCATAAGCACCTGGCTCGTAAACAATACGAAACCCTTTTTGTGCGATGCGCATGGAAATCATAAAATCATCCAAAAGGGTATCCTTTTCAATGGGTGTGTACAATTGGGTGCGGATACTAAATAGCTCACCTGCCGCACCCACAACAGTGTTCAACAGGGAGTCCCATTGTTTCAACGTTGATTCGTACTTCCAATAAATTCCTTCCCCAGCAGTGGCATCTGCCGATTCAGGAATCTCAACTCGTTTTTCTCCGGCAACGGCACCTACATTTGGGTCTTGATAATGCCGAGCGATGTTAATCAACGCTTCTTGGTTTAACATGGTGTTGGCGTCAGTAAAAACAATGACATCGGATGTGACATGTGCCAGCGCCCTTTCAATGGCTGCCATTTTTCCAGCTCGAATATTTTGGTACAAATGCAGCACTACTGGAAATTGCGCGACAAGGTTTGGGGTATTATCTGAGGACCCATCTGTTATAAAAATATAGGCAATTTTATTTTCAGGATAACGAAGAGATAAAGTATTAAGAATTTTTTCAGCTATTATTCCTTCTTCATTATATGCTGCCACCAGAACTGTTAAAGAAGGCAATTCTTTGCTGCAATAAACCACGTGACCTTTTATCACTTGCTTGATTTTCACCAAAGCAAATAAAATGATGGCATACCCTACATAGGTATAAAAAACAATGAACAAGGAAATCCAAAAAACTGTTTTCATGGTCAAGGTGTGTAACCAGTATCAACACTGTCAACTGGATGGGTTAGGTTCCAATAAAATGCCTTAAAATATTGGGGAATAAAGCCAAGATTATTTTCTTTCACTGCTTTGAAAATATCTTTGGGCAAAACCAATAAAAGGAAATACAAGAGAAAAATACAGTACTGAGAAAAATGAGCATTCTTGCGAATAAAAAGGATTCTATTTCTAGTCATAAAATAAGCCTTCAATGGACTTAACTTACCGACTGACATCGATTCCTTGTGAAAAATGTGCACCGAAGGAACAACAACCAAGGCCCAACCATTTCTCTTAAATGCTTCACTCCAGTCGTATTCTTCAAAATAAAGGAAATAATTCTCGGCCATTGTACCAACATTCTTCAATGCAGATTTGCGCACAAACATGGCAGCTCCATGTACAAATGCTGTTTCATAAGGATGGCGTCCAAATTGTCCTACATCTAATTGTCCTTGCCCTTTTGTTTGGTTTCTAGCCATGAAATAATTCATGTGGGTATAACCAGCAAATTGAAGAATACCTGGATGATCAAAATACCTGATCAAAGGACAAGCCATTCCCCATTGAGGGTTTGCCTCCATGGCAGCCACCATTTCATCCACCAATCCTTCTCCAAAAATGGTATCGTTGTTCACTAAAAAAAGATAATTACCCGTAGCTTTATGAATACCCAAGTTGTTACCGCCGGCAAACCCAAGGTTTATATTTGATCGAATAAACAAGACATTTTTATATTTATTTCGCCACAAAGGAACAGGATCAACATTGCTGCCATTGTCAACCACAATCCATTCTACTTCACAACGAGCAGCATGTGAATAAACAGAGTCAAGCAACTCCTCAGTAAGGTGACTGTTATTGAAGTTGACGGTTATAATGGAAACTTTCAACATACATCAAACGATTTGATCTAAGTGATTCAAGAGAAACTGCGACTGCACAGGATCAAATTTTCTGGCAAAATATTTTTTTGAATCCAACAGCAGGGGTAAATCATCTGCCATCAAGGTCTTGGGATTTTTTAACCCAGATGACCAATCAACATAACGCAAGTTGTCATTGACCAATTCATCTCTGTGGCAGGAATTATATAGAATAGTGTGAATCATGAATTCATCTGGCCCCCAAGTTAATTTCATGAATCTTTTCCAAACAGGAAATTCTTGTAAGAATGCCAAAAGGTATTTAACATGCATTTTGGACAAGGTCATCCATTGAGAACGACCAACCGCCAAATAACCCATGGGCATTTTCCGTTTGGGAAAAAGATAATTAATGCTGGTTTGAATACGGTAATTCCCAATAAATGGATAGTCAACCAAATGGTATTTTTCAATCCTGGGGATGGCCTCTTCCCAATCCCCATAAACATAACGCCATTCTAGAAATGATTTACCTAAGTTCTGTGACAAAAAAGACGAAAATTCACAGACTGGTTTAATGGGATAATCAGCAGCACTCAGTAAATGAACGAAGTCAAATTCAGGAAAGTGCTTCACTATGTAATCCATTCCCAAAAAAGTGGCTTCTAACATGGTGTATCCTGCCCAATTTATGTTGACTCTATCAGGTAGAAAAATGATGTTTTTATGACTGACCTGCAAATGTTCAAATGACTTTATACCAGCTTTCAAATCCAAATGAATGAATATTTTTGCGTCGGGCAATTGAAGTTTCTCCAATAGCCTAGACAATTGTTCAGGTGCGTTGTGGGCAAGTATGAAGTACGCCAATTTCATGCTTTACCCCTTTTTAATATTTGGCGATATAAAAAAATCATTGAAAAATGCCAGCCGGCAGTAAAGATTGAACCAAACTGGAATGGCAAATATTTTTTTAACCAATAGCTGCCAAAAAACATCCCAATTAACAAAGGAAAGATTGTTGCAATGGCTACGCCATAAATATTACCTAAGAGCGTTATAAAAAAGAAATTGGCCAGAATATTTGCTGCCAACATGAGCATTACTTTAAAAAAATTAGCCCTTGGCTGATGAATAACATCCAGTGCCAAGGCAATAAAACGATCAATGGGATAAAAAACAGCCAACACCATAAAGATTTTAAACAAGTTTCCCGCTTCTGTATTGGCATACTTGCCGCCCCCCAATAAGCCAATGGCAAAATCACCCAAAACAAACGTACCCAAAGCCAATGGAATGAACGCAAAGAAAAGGACCCCGGCATATTTTTTGAGTATGTACAAAAGTTCAGCTACATTACCTTTGTTGTAAGCTTGTGCCATCGATGGCAAAGCCGTGGCAACCGCGCTTCGAAGTGGGATTTCAATTAATTCCAATAATCTGCCAGGTAAGTTATAAATAGCCAAAGCTGCTGGTCCCAACAAATACTCAACAATGAATGTGTCCGTTCCCCGCAACAAATTAGCACTGATAGTTGTGCCTACACTGTATTTGCCAAAATCTGTTATTTCTTTAATAGCATGACTTGTTCTGTACTTTAAATTCTCAATTCCTGTCCATTTCTTGGCAAAGGCAAAACCGCTGGCCAAAATTTGACAACCAATATTACCCATGAACAAAAGATTCAAATCCAACCATTGCTGGTAAGCGGCAACGCCAACAAACAAAGCAAAACTGCCTTGCTGAATTGACCTCAGTACAAACAGCTGGTCAAATCTTTGATCGGCTTGTAATTTCCAAAAAGCAACACTAAAGGGCAAAGAACTAACAAAGGTTATTCCAAACCATTTTATGGCATACCAAAGTGACCCACTCCATAAGTCTTTGCCCAACAAAAAGAAACCCAAATTAAACAGACACAACAAGGCTGTAATGAAAATACCCAAATACCAAACACTACCTAAAACTTCTTGTGCTCTTTGCGCAGGGCTACCTGCATAAAATTTTACCAAGGAAACTTGAAGGAACCCGGTTCTGAATGTATCTAATAACATGTGAATGGTCTGAAAAAATACCCATACACCTACAGCCTCTATGCTCAAGCCACGGTAAAGAATGGCTATGATCAACATAGACAAAAGAGAGATGACCCCACTACCAGCCAAGGATAGCATGTGTTTGTTGTTCAACTTTTCAATGAGTTTACGCAACATGGGGTAAGTTTTTTTCCTTTACCAATACATATTCGTCAATGTAATGATACATTGATTTGACACAGTTCTCCCATGTATGGGATATGGCTACTTGAATACGCAATGCTTGAAGCGAAGGGTTGTTTTCAGACAACCCTTTGACAATGGCATCTTGATAGGTTATTGGCGAATCAGCCAAGTAAACAAACTGACCAAAAACTTCTTGCATGAAAGGTGTAGATGTAGCAACTATGGGTTTTCCCATGGCCAAATACTCATCAATTTTTCGGGGATAATTTCCAATGGTAACAGGATTGATTTTTTGGGGGTTCAAGCACAAATCAAAAGCCTGGATATATTGGGGCAATAATTCAACTGGTTTAGGACCAACAAAAAATACATTGGGTAATTTATGTAGCAGAGAAACTTGAAATGAATTGTCTTCTGGACCAACAAATACAAAATTCCATTGGGGGCAAAGCTTGGCCAAGGCTTCTAAGAGTTGGATGTCGAGTCGCAAAGCCAACAAAGCACCAACATATCCAATTAAAGGTCGGTCTGAAAGGGGCAAATCATCCGGTCTGGGTGAATTTACTTGGGGGTTAAAAAGACTAAGGTCACAACCTTGGCCAACATAATATGAATGGGGATTATATAACCTACAGATATCTGCCAAATAAGTAGAGTTGGCAAAGCAAATACTGGATTTTTTCATCAAAAGGGGCTCCAACCTAATACCATGCTTGCGCCAATAAGGAACAGCCAGCATATTGTCTCTTGAGTAATAAATACTGGCGGTGGGAGCCAGCAATTCAGGAAGGTAAAAAGAGCGGAATATATCGTTATCATTAAACAATAGATCGGCTTTGAAACCAAGTTTGTGCATGGCCCTTTTAATGCTTTGGGCAAACCGACGGCCATTGATGGTGTTGACCCAATCAAAAACAACGGAAAATGGAATCCAATTGATAGATTCTAATACAACATCTGGGTAATATACCCAAAGATTCTCATTGATTTTTTCTATTCCAGACAGCCGTCCATTGAGGACATCTCTTCTCTTTTTTACAGTAGGCAAATTAGCTTGTGTTAGCAAGGTTTTGCGGTCTAAAGGTGAATTGATGTACAAAACCCGGTGTTGCTGACCAAAGATCTCTGCAATGTTTTTGGCATTGCTGCCAATGTCCGTATCCCATGCTTGTTGTCCAACAAATAAGATGTCCATTTGGCTTGGTTTAGCGTTTTAAAGCAGATGATTGGATCATGCCTTCATCATACAATCGTTTCAATAAAACAATGATGGCAGCTACAAGATAAAAATAAACACTAGATGGGAATTGAACCAAGGCCTCTTGCGGATAATTACCAATGTGCAAGGCAAAAATAACCAAAACCATGGCCAAGCAATAAGATCGAAGCAAGGGATCCTTGATGGAAAAGTAGTTTTTAATTCCTGTCCATAAAATGGTAAGAATTAATGTAGAAAATAAAATCAAGCCTACCCAACCCAACTCTACGGCTACCCTTACATACCCACTATCCGGTGGAAAATTGGCCAAATAAGAATGAGGGGAAAATCGTTGCCCCCAGATACCGGTTGCCCCCAAACCACCACCCAGGGGGTGAGACTGGATATAGGGTTGAATCTTTTTTTGATTCATTTTTCGCAAATTAAAAGAGGCATCTTCCGAGGGGCGAAAAGCGCTTTGAAACCGATTGATGATGGGATTACTGGTGGGAGCAAAAACCAACCCGATAAATAAAAGTGCCCCAACAATTCCCAATAATATCATTTGCCGATTTAGCTTGAGCAACAACATCATCAAGCCTCCAGCAGGAACCAAAGCAAACGCACTTCTGGTACCAGAATACAACATGGCCCACAAACAAATCAATCCAACCAAGGCCAACCAAATTTTTTTCTTTGCAGGCAAAGGCCCCGTTAATAAACCCAAACAAAGCAAAGAAGTAATGACCATGTTATAAGAAAAAGAAACAGGATCTGAAAAAATAGAAAATTTTCGCCATTGGCCTGCTTGGAAAAGCAACATCTCTAGGTTGGGATCGGCATGAATATACTTTTCTTCAAAATCAGCAAAACCAATGAATTCTTGCTTCAATGCATACAAAGCAGCAAAGAGGGAGAATGCCATCCATGTTTTGATCAATATTTGTATCTGGGCCAAATCTTTGATTTGGTACAAAAAGACAAAGAACATCAACATGATCAATGCAACGGATCGTACTGTATACAGCCAAGCCAAACGAGATTCCGCAGTTGGGTTGAATGCCTCTATTAATATATAAGCAATCCAAACAAAAATGGCTGTGCTGATGGGATTTTTAAACTTTTCCCATTGGGGGCTTTGCTTAAAAGACAACAATAGTCCCAAAATGAAAATGCCTTCAAATGCGTCCATCAAGGTCCCCAACGGAAAACTAACCCCCATGCGATATACCCACATGATGAGGTTGGCGCCTACCAAATACAACACCATACCCACCACTGGGAAACGCAAGGTCAACAATACAATGGGCAACGCAACACACAAACCCAAAATGAGTACAGCGCCTGTTAAGGCTAATTTTGCAATGACGACTGCAATAAACAACATGCCCACCAATAAAGCAGAAAACAGACCAATGTCAAACTGTTTGGCCTTTAGTCCATAGTATTTCTGCATCGGGGGAATCAAAGAAAGATGAGTTTTATGATGAAATATAAAGCAGACATGAATGCCAAGAGCAAAGAAAGCCGATATGCCCACCACTGCATTTTTGCCTCCTTTCTTTGAATCCGCTCAGCAAGAGAAAGCCTGGGATGTTTTGGCAGCACTTTCATGGTTGAGGGGGTGGGGGTGAATCATAAAAGTGTTTGGTCGCCACTGAGTGCCTATTGGCTTTTCTAACCTTCAACAGCGATAAAACTTGGTAAAAAACAAACAGTGGGACACCAACCAATGATTTCCAGATGCGTTTTTCTGCTTGCTGCAATACCAAAGAAATGAAAAAAGCAAATACAAAGGCAGCCATTGCCACCAATCCCCACACTGCCAAACCATCTCCTACCCAAAACCCTAAACAAGTCAAGATGGCTCCCAAGCCCAAAAAAATAAACAAAGGTGGCCGTAAAAGAATAATGCCAAAAAGGATTTGATTGCGTTGCAACGCCAATAAACCTTTTGCCAACAAATTAAAGCCAAAACCAAAATAGCGAAACCAAGTATTGATCCAACGAGCCCTTTGTTTTACCAATTGGTCTGCCTGGGCTGTTTTTTCATCATAAACAACAGCGTTTTCTGCAAATGCTATTCGCTTGTTCCGCCGAACAACCTCATACTGAAGCACTTTGTCAAAGCCAGCTCCTTCAATGGGTAAGTTGCGTAAACAGTCCTCGTACAAATCAACCGAGAATGCCATTCCTGACCCAGAAAGCGTAGCAGAGGAGCCCAAGCCAAAAAGGAGTTTGCCATCATAAAAATGATAAAAAAGATCCCTGGCACCATCTAAACCAGCAATAACCGTATTCAGGTTTTTGGCTTTCCGAACACCTTGAACGGCTTCAAAACCTTGGGTGAAATATGATTCAACCGCCAATAAAAATCCAGCATCTACAAGGTTATCACTGTCGATGATTGCCAAACGATTGTGCGGACGAATAAAATGATCAATGGCATAAAAGTGAGATTTAGTATTACTGGACAAGGTTTGTGGAGGCCGTAAAATTGTTACCCGACTATCGGGAAAATGCAAACCAGATACATCGCATTTGTCTGCTACCACATAAACATGAAACGAGGTACTATCCATTTTCAAAAGGGACTCCACCACCATGGGGATCTGCCCAGTTTCTTCATAAGCAGTAACGATGCAAGCATAATCGCTGTGCACAGTGTCGGTTTGAGGAGGTTGACGGCGGGAAAAAAAAGATGACACCAAATGTAAAAAAAGGAATAATAAGGGAAGGAAAAAATACATCCCCAAATAGCCCAGCACCAAGCCCTCAATGAATGAAAAAAAACTTACCAAAAGCATACACGTAATCATTTGGGTAATTTTTCCAATCGATTGACATAAACCTTGTTCAAGACCCATCCAGACATTTTCGCGCCCAAACTTTGCAAAAATTTAAGCTGTTGTTTGGCTCCGTTACGCAGGCTAAACCCATGTTGGAAAACAACCAAAACTTTATCAGTCAGGGTTACCCATTCTCTGGCCTTGTTCAGTGATGACAATTCAGGCGTTTCAATGATGATGACATCAAAAGCATCTCGTAATTGTGCCAATTTCGGTGTGGTCAAGGCTTCTTCACTCAATTCAAAAAGTGAAGCATCTCCTCCTCGATTGCCCAAAACGACTACCTGGTTGTCTTGAAAAAAATCGGCTATACCAATCCGCGACTTTAAAAAATCTTCAATAAAAAACTGTGGGTCAAGTTGTTCGGTAATGGCAGGTCGTTCAAAATGACCATCAATCAACAAAACTTTTTTGTGCACCATTGAAAAAGCATATGCCAATCCAATGGCAACCAAAGTTTTGCCTTCTCCTTGCTTTAAACTGGTGATGGCCAAGCTAACATTACTTCCCAATTCACGTTCTGCCTCAAATCGAAGCGATCGCAACAAGTGCTTGAAAGCAGTATTGTGCCGACTGGCATTTTCTTCTTTCCATAAATGCTCAAAGGAAATTAATCCAGTATTGATTTTCGGCAAAAAGGCCAATACGGGGTCCCCAGTCATGTTGGCCAAATCTTCGGGCGTTTGTATTGAATGGTCAAAGTAAAACACCAAAAACAAAACCATTAAACAAAATACAAGACTTACCAAGCCACTGAGCACAACCAATAAAAGTTTTTTGGATGGCAAGGGAGGTGCAGGCATGGCTGTCTCAATTTGTCTTAATTGAATGCCAATGGTTGACTCCAAACTGGTTTTGTTGAACTTGTCTTGAATGTCTAAATATTCCTTTCCCGCTACCTGTACAGATCCTTCATAATTTTGAATCAGGGCTTCATGTGGCACCAAAGCATCAAATTTTTCATTCAACAACTTGATCTCTTCCCGCAAAGTGTTCAATCCAGCTTTGGCTTGGTCCAATTGAATCTCCAACCTGATTCGCTCTTGAATCAACAATTGTTTGTTGGCCAAAGGACTGACAATGAGACGATCCGTTGCTAATTGAATTTGCCCTTCTAGCTTGCTTTTCAGGGAATCGTGTTTGGCTTTTATGAGAGGGTCATAATTACTGCGAATGAGCTCATTGGTTACCGCCTTCAATTGTTCTCGCAACTGGATAATGGATTGGTTGACTTCCACCATTTTGCTCTCCAAATAACGCCGGTCAACTGGGTCAAACTTGCTATCAATTCCCTTGATGGCTGATTCAAATGAAGCCACATTGCCCAAGGCTTGTTGGTATCGGCTGTCGAAATCTGTTATTTGTGCGTACAAGCTACTTGCTTGTTCACTCAGGTTCAATACACGGTTCTTGATTTTATAGTCCCGCAGCAGTTGCATCTTGGCATTCATGGAATCATACTTCTGCCGCATCAAGTTGTCTAAAAAGTTGACAGCTTTTAATTGGTTCCCTCGGATGTAATTAGAGTAATAGTCTATGAACTCTTTGACCAAAACATTGACCACAAAAGCAGACAAATAAGGGTCTTCCGATTCGTAGTCAACATCAATGAAATCGCTTCCGTTGATTCGGTAAATACTGATTTTGGACTGCAAAGTGGGTTCGTCATAGTCCATGGAGCGCAACAACTCATTGATGCCAAATTGGTCCTTGTCAAACAAAGACAGTGGCTCTTTGGATTGGATGTGTTCGCGGTAAACCTCTAGTGCGTGAGCCCTGGCTTGTGGCCCACTTTCTATCATTTTTTTGCTGGGCTTGCGAAAGGGCTTATCGCTGGTCATGTCATGTACAATCAGCTGAAAGGAAACCTGGTCAAAAATTCGCTTCAACCGAGCGATTTCTATGAGGTTATTGAATTTTTGTTGAATGACCATTTCTTGCGATTGGTCAGGGTTGTTTAAAATATTCTGGGATTGGTCTACAATTCCAGTAGAAATACGGGCATGCGACTTATAGGTATCTGGTAGTTTACGCACCAAAAAATAGGTAATGAGTACGGCCACAAGGGGCAGCAATACCAACACCCATTTGAACTTGTACAAAAGCTTAAAAAACTTACCCAGCTCCATTTATTTAACTTCCTCCAGTTTTTTACCCAACAATTCTTCTAATGAGGTTTTGGTGATCAACAAGCTGGCTTCAGCATCCACAATTCTTTGTTTGGCTTCTGTCAACTGCGTAACCACTCGGCTAAAGTTTTCAAAAGTCTCCTCCCCTTTTTCAAACCTAATTTTCAGCACTTTGAAAATATTGTCTACATCAATAGAGTTGGAATGGGCTACCCGCAACAAGGCATTTTGTTGGACATAACGAAAATACCTTTGCTTGACCTCTGACTCGATGGTCAGCAGATATTCTTGGTAAGTGTGCTGGGCCAACTTGCTTTCTTCACGGGCAATTTTGACGGTATTGGGCTTTTGAAACAATACGCCCAGGTTCATGAAAAAACCCAACTGCGTACCCGTCAGTGACCCCCCTGTGATGGCTTGTGTTGAACTGGGGCTGTAAAAAGCAGAAAAAGAAAGAAAATCAAACCAACCCAATTGGGCTTGCTGGATCCTCAGATTGGCAACGTTGATCCGGGTCTGGTTGGCCTTGACCCTTGGATAGTTCTCTCGGGCAGTAAACACCAATTTTTCCAGCAAGGGATAGGAAACATCAGGCAACATGGATTCCTGTGCAGCCGCTTGGGTGTGCAAACACAAAAAGAAACCCAGTAAAAAGCAGGTACGGAGGGTAATCAAAAAAGGGCTATTTTTATGTAAATCAATGATTATCACGCAAATTAAAGATAATAAAAGGACATGAGAGGCGGCCTCCCTCTCTGGGGTATTTCTCCCCAAAAAAACCACCTCACCTGAATAAACCCCATGGGCTTAAAAGAACGCATCAAATCTAACCCGCAACTGAAAAAAAGGGTTCATTGGCTGATCATCCCGCCAGGAGAAGCCCGACCCAGAACCTGGGTCAAATGGTTGGTCAACCCCTTTGTTCACCACAAAGGGAAGGGGGCAAAAATCAGGTGGCGAACCCGTATAGACGTTGTGCCTTTCAATGCTTTTTCTTTGGGGGCTAGCAGTGTGATAGAAGACTTTACCACCATCAACAACGGTGTTGGGCCAGTCTTGATTGGAGAAAACAGTTTGATTGGGATGGGAAATGTTTTGATTGGCCCCATTTCTGTAGGAAACAATGTGATTTTTGCCCAGAACATTGTGGCCAGTGCCTTGAACCACGGATACGAAAACCCAGATCTTCCTATTCATCTACAAGCCGTAAAAACCGCACCCATTGTCATTGAAGACGATTGTTGGATTGCAGCAAATGCCGTCATTACAGCGGGTGTAACGATTGGCAAACACAGTGTTGTTGGCGCTGGTGCAGTTGTGACGAAATCGATCCCCCCCTATTCCGTTGCGGTGGGGAATCCCGCCAAAATCATTAAGCAGTACAATTCCGTCAGTCAAAAATGGGAAGCCAATTCAGGACTTTAAACTGATTCAGATTGAAAGAGGGCGGGAATGGTTTTTAAAATCAACCGAATGTCGTTCAAAAAGCTGTGGTTTTTAGCATATAGATTATCCAATTCCAGCCTTTCTTCTTCGGACATTTCGCCCTTTCCTCTTTTCTCGACCTGCCACAAACCTGTGATACCAGCAGGAGCCAGAAAACGCATGGCATATTTATCCGTAGTCAGTTTTTCGGCCTCATAAAGAGGAAGGGGGCGATTTCCTACTATGCTCATGTCCCCAATCATTACATTCCAGAGCTGGGGCAATTCGTCGATACTGGTATTGCGGATGAATTTACCTACCCGGGTAATCCGCGGATCATCTTTTAATTTAAAAAAGGCAGAACCGGCCATGCTTTTTTTCTCGTCCATGTATTTCTTCTCACACCACTCTATTTTGTCCGCATAAATAGGGAAACGACACTTGCTCCCCTTGGCAGCACAATCAGCACACAGGACATTATCAGCTGCAACAGTTGCCGACTCAATTTCCGTTGTTGGCGCGTATTGGTTGAGGTGCTTGAGGTCTTTCAGCCGTTGGTCGGCATTGACATACATGGACCGAAATTTGTAAAACTTAAAAGTTTGGTACCCCGTTCCAACCCTGAGTGCATAGTAAAAAACTGGCCCCTTAGACTCTAATTTCAACAATATGGCGACCAGCAAAAAAAGAGGAGTCAGCAACAATAATACAGCACCAGAAAAAACAATGTCAAAAATGCGTTTGACCAAAGGTGTCTTGTAAGAGTGATAACTGGATTGAATTGCTGGGTGTTGTAGCCGGTGCCACTGTTTCAACAAAAACCCTATGCGCAAGGCAAAAGCCTCCTGGTCCAAGGGCAGAAGAAATACATCCGCTATGCCAGAACGCAAAAGAAAATCCCTGTCTTTGTCAGACAAAGCCGATGTCAACAGAAAAAAAGGTTTGTTGAAAGAAAACTCATTTACGAGGGTTTGAAAAAGCGTCACCCCACCCATCCCCTGCACCGTCCCCTGTGAGAAAACAGCTTCTACCAAGTAGTTCTTCTTTTTCCAATCGTCCACAAAAGCAACAGCGTTGGGGTAGGCCCGTACATCAGCGTCGGGAGGCAAAGCCATGCGAATTTGTTCGATCAGAGGGAGGTCACATCCCACACAAACCAAGGTTGCCAGTTCGGTTGCAGAATAGGCCATAGCAGCTATTTTCTGGAGCGCCGCAACACCACTTTCAGGCGGGCTTCCAATTCTTTGGGGTTGAAAGGTTTAACCAAATAATCATCCGCACCAGCTTCCAAACACTGGATGATTTTTTCAGAACTTTCTTCGCCCGATAAAATGATGATGGGAATGGCGCCAAAAAAGCCACTGGCCCTAACTTGTTTGGTCAATTCCAGCCCACCCATTTCGGGGGTATTGAGGTCAGAAATGATCAAATCGGGCAAGTTGCCTTTTTGCAGGTAAGAAAGCGCTTCCAAGCCGTCACTGAACAGTTCAACTTGGTAAAGACTTCCCAAGTATTTCTTGAGAATCATTTGCATGGTGAGCTCATCTTCCACCACAACAATTTGCAAGGGCAAGGAGGGGGATCCTGACATAAACGCAGAGACTGATTGGGCTAAAGATAAGGCATCCCCTTTATGCTTTGGTTGGTCACATGGAATTAATGTCTAAATTTATTCAAAAGACCCCCAAAACCTCTATTCATGCGCCCCATTTTTATTCCCGATGATGTACAAGAAAAATTCAATGCTGACCCCAACAACAAAAACCTGCCCCTTACCATCCAAAATGCATATCAATCACTGAACAAAGGACCAGTTGACGTTTCTGTAGTCATGCCAGCCTACAACGAAGAGAAGAATATTTTACAAACGCTTTGGTCCCTTTGCGAAAACCAAACGCAGTGGTCAGTAGAAATCATAGTAGTAGACAACAATTCAAAAGATAATACGGCAGAAAAAGTCAAGTCTTGTGGCATTCCCTGCCATTTTGAACCCATACAAGGCATCACCCAGGCCAGGAACAGCGGGTTGGCGCTAGCAAAAGGAAAATACATTTTGAATGCCGATGCCGACACCATCTACCCCAAGGGTTGGATAGAACACATGGTCAACCCCTTGGCCAAAAACAACCGTTATGCCCTGACTTATGGCAATTTCGCTTTCATACCCATTGGGAACACGGGCCGGGTAACTTATTTTTTTTATGAATTCTTGGCCGATTTTTCGCGG
>RDYY01000475.1 GCA_004293505.1 Sphingobacteriia bacterium
GGCGTAGCAGGTGCTATGACTTTTATTGAAAGCATACTGGGCAAAGGCTTCCCAATCGGTCCAAATTTTTTCTAGCACCTTTTCGGGGTGCCCTTTCGCCTTGGCCCTTTCCATAAAATCGGGGCGTAGTTTATCTAGTGTCTTTCTATCTTTCTTACCCATTGCTTTACGCAGTACATCGGCTTCACCTTTCGTAAAACTCGCTAGTTTTTGGCTCAGTAGCATTACTTGCTCTTGGTATACGGTAATACCATAGGTTTCCTCCAAATATTCCGCCATTTCTGGCAAATCGTACGCCACGGGTTCCTTGCCATGTTTACGGGCAATAAAGCTGGGGATATACGCCAACGGACCCGGACGGTACAAAGCATTCATGGCTATTAAATCGCCCAATTTATCGGGCTTTAACTCCTTCATGTACTTCTGCATTCCTGGGCTTTCAAACTGGAAAATGCAGTTGGTTTCTGCTTTTTGGTACAGCTCGTAAGTTTTTTCATCCGTCAGCGGAATATCGTCTAAATCTATTTCCACGCCTTGGGTTCGCTTTAGCATTTCAAGGGCCGATTTTAGGATGGAAAGTGTTTTCAACCCCAAAAAATCCATCTTAATTACCCCGGCCGATTCTATGCTATTTCCTTCAATTTGGGTTACCCAAAGGTTGGAATCTTTGGCCGTAGCCACCGGAATTAAATCGGTTAAATCGGTTGGGGCAATGATGATGCCCGCCGCATGTATACCCGTGTTGCGGATAGAACCTTCCAAACGTTCGGCTTCTCTAAGTACGGAGCCTTCTAGCGTATTGCTGGCATGGAGTTCTCTTAGCTTTTTTACTTTATCTAAAGTTTTGGTAAGCGGAGCGGTGAATACACGCTTTAGGGTAAGGCCCATTTTATCGGGCAGCATTTTGGTAAGTGCCCTGCTTTCCATTAACGGCAAATCCATTACCCTTGCCACATCGTTAATGCTGCTTTTGGCTGCCATAGTACCATAAGTAACTATCTGGGCTACCTGGTTAGTGCCATATTTTTGCACCACATAATCTATCACTTTTTGCCGTCCATCGTCATCAAAATCGGTATCAATATCCGGCATGCTTTTCCTGTCGGGGTTTAGGAAACGCTCAAAAAGTAAGTCGTATTTTACGCCACGGCACTACCTGCGGCAGAACCACGGCCCGGCCCTACATAAACGCCCATTTCCTTACCGGCTTTAATGAAGTCGCTTACTATTAAAAAATAACCCGCAAAACCCATTATTTTAATGGTATTCAGTTCAAAATCGAGCCTTTCTTGCACCTCTGGTGTAATGGTTCCATACCGTTTTCTGGCACCTTCGTAAGTAAGGTGATGTAGGTATTGCCACTGGTTTAACTCCTGGTTATCGGTGGTTTTAAATTCCGCAGGAATGGGGAAGGCGGGGAGCAAAATATCCTTTTCTAATTTCAGGGCTTTTACCTTATCT
>RDYY01000256.1 GCA_004293505.1 Sphingobacteriia bacterium
ACTTTGACCTTGTCAGAAAGTTTGGGCTTGAGGGTATCCTTACCCGTTTTGATCACTTCATATTGCAAGCCACTGGGTAAAGTCACTACCCCAGGCCTTTGTCCATTTTTGGCCAGAAAAGTTTCTCCCGCCAGTTTGTTGCCAGCCGATTTTTGGTTGCTCATGGCTTCTTGGTAAGTACCGATGCAATTGTCCAAAGCCACTTCAGGAATCAAGGGCTGTTTGCCCTGCAACATGTCTTGCAAAGCTTTTTGCACCAAAGCTGTATTGATGGGATCCAAACCTTGGGCTTTCAGGTTTTGGGCTATGCGCCAACCCAAAGCATAACTGGCACTGTCCATGCTATTGCTGAATTTGGGCGCATTGGTGGCGCTTTTGGGTACATTGGTTACGGAGGGAAACCGTTGATTAACAGCAGGCTTGGGGGCAGGCTTGGCAGTGGGTTTGGGGAGAGCGGTATTTTGGGCTTGGACCGACAAAGCAAGGGTTCCAGACAAAGCCAAGAGCAAGTATTTTTTCATGTTTTTCTATTGGGTGTTCAAGAAAGTTGATTGGCACGCAAATTATTGCAAAAGAGCTTCCAAAGCCTGTTGTACTGTGTTAAAGGGAAATTTGTTTTTGGCTTTTTGCCAATTGGCCGCAATGGCTGCATTGGCCAATTGTCCCATGGAACCCAAATGGGTATGGGCCAAGGGCTTGTCCCAGGCAAACTCGCCAGCTGCTACTTGGGCCCCCACTTTTTGGTAAGCATCCCTGAACGACATGCCTTCCAATACCAATTGGTTGACCGCTTCTACGGTGAACAAGGGTTGAAATGAAGGGTGGGACAAAATATGGGGGCGCACTTCTACCACGCTGAACATGGTCACTAAAACATGAAAGCAATCTTGCAGGGTTTGCAAAGCAGGAAACAAATGGGTCTTGAGCAATTGCAGGTCACGCTGGTATCCTGAAGGCAGGTTGGTGGTCATCAACATGATTTCGTTGGGCAGGGATTTGATTTGGTTGCAGTGAGACCGCACCAATTCAAACACATCGGGGTTTTTCTTGTGGGGCATGATGCTGGAACCTGTGGTGTAGGCATCGGGAAAACCCATGAACCCAAATTGCTGGTTCATGAACAAACACACGTCCATGGACAAACGAGACAAGGTATCGGCAAAATTGGCCAAGCCCATGGCCACCATTCTTTCGGTTTTGCCCCGGCTCATTTGGGCATAAACCACATTGTAATGGAGGTCATCAAATCCCAACAAACGCGTGGTCAGGTTTCGGTCGATGGGAAAGGAAGAACCAAAACCAGCAGCTGAACCCAAGGGGTTCTTGTTGCAGATACCATAGGCCGATACCAAGGCTTCCAGGTCATCGGCCAAGCTTTCGGCATAGGCCCCAAACCACAGACCAAAGGAAGAAGGCATGGCCAATTGCAAATGGGTATAGCCCGGTAAAAGGTCTTGGCTGTGCTTTTCGCTCAAGGATTGTAACAACACAAATAGTGGTTCTGCAGCAGCCACTGTTTTTTCCAGCTCACTGCGCAAAAGCATTTTGATGTCTACCAAAACTTGGTCGTTGCGGGAACGGGCACTGTGGATTTGTTTGCCGCCCTCACCCAAACGCGCCGTCAATTCTGCTTCAACATAAGAGTGAATGTCTTCGGCAGATGGTGGCAGGGTAAAATTGTCTTGGCTTACCACAACATACAAATCCTGTAAGCCTTTTTGTACACCTGCATAAACAGCTGGCTCCATCAAACCCACGGCTTGCAACATGTGGGTATGTGCCAAGGATCCCAACACATCAAAAGGCGCCAAGCGCTGGTCAAATTCACGGTCCTGGCCTACCGTAAACTGTTCAATGGCCGCTGCGGTTTGAACATGGTCTTTGTGCCAAAGTTTCATAGTACTTGGTTGAGTATTGCAATGTAGGTTTCTATGCCATCAGCTATTTCTGCTGTATAAATGAATTCATCGGCCATGTGGCTGCGCGCAGAATCACCTGGTCCCATTTTTAAAGTGGGAAATGGCATGAGGGCCATGTCGCTGGTGGTGGGGCTGCCATAACAGGTTTTTCCCAAAGCCAATCCAGCTGTGACCAAGGGATGGTCCAAAGCAATTTTACTGGGCTGCAAACGCATGCTGCGGGGTCGGGCCGCACTGTTGATGTTGGCTTGAATGATGTGCAAAATTTCTTCAAAGCTGTACAATTCATTCACCCGCACATCCACCACAAACTCGGCTTGTTCTGGCACCACATTGTGTTGGCGGTTTTGGGTTTGAAAAGAAGTGACCGTTAATTTCACTGGACCCAACAAATCACTCACGCGGTCAAAGGCATGGTTTTGCATCCAACAAATGTCTTCCACTGCTTTGTACAAAGCATTGTCTCCTTCGTTTCGGGCCGCGTGTCCCGTGCGGCCCGAAGCCACCACATCCAATACCATCAAGCCCCGCTCGGCCACTGCCATTTGCAAAAGGGTGGGCTCTCCCACCAAGCCACAAGCAATGGGAGGAAGCTCTGGCAACACCATTTCAATGCCATGTTGTCCAGAAATTTCTTCTTCGGCCGATGCCACAAACACCAAATTATAGGCCAGGTTGCCTTTTTCGTAAAAATGTAAAAAGGCAAACAAAAGGCTCACCAAACAACCACCCGCATCGTTGCTGCCCAATCCATACAGTTTATCGTTTTTGATGTCTGGCAAGAATGGATCCAAAGTATAACTGGCATTGGGATGAACCGTATCGTGGTGGGAATTCAACAACAGATAGGGTTTGCTGGGATCTTGTTGCGGGTGAAAAGCCCACACATTGTTTCCTTTTCTGTGTACAGGAATGCTTTGGCCCGCTAAGAAATCGGCCAAGAGATCAGCTGTTTTGTCTTCAGACCGACTAAAAGAAGGCAGGCGAATCAAGTCTTGCAACAAATGCAAAGCGGCGGCGACACTGTCTGGTTGATTAGGCATGAAGGGTGGTGCCGGCTTTCCCCGACAGGAGTTGGTGCAGGGCAGCCGCAGGCCCAATGGTAACGGCAGCCACTCCTTGTTGAATGGCCAAAAAAGCATTGTCTAATTTGGGCAACAT
>RDYY01000257.1 GCA_004293505.1 Sphingobacteriia bacterium
GGGCCCATCATGTTGCAAGGCGACCATGGCCCCATTGAGTTCCGCAACATCCTTTTGACCCCAGCCAAAAAACAATGAGGGATCTATATGTAATATTTACTACTCGTTTTTTTGCCAAGGGGTGTGCTACTTTGCGCTTTGTTCAGCACGGCTTTTCAACCTTGGTTTTTTTGCCATTGGTTTTTGTGGCCTCAGCACAAGACCCAAAGGATACGGTCGTGCAAAAAGACATTGTAGAGCTCTGGTTCAAGAAAAAACCTTTGCTCAAAGATCCGGCACAACCCAAAGTACCAGACACGTTAAAAACCAATAAGTGGTATCCCAGTTTTTTGCCCATAGTGGGATATAATCCAGCTTTGGGTTTTGTTTTTGGTGCAGGTGTCAGTGCTGGCGCTTACCTGGGTCCAAGGGCTACTACACACATTTCTTCCATCTTGTTCAACGTCACCTATACCACCAAGAACCAACTGAATTTTAATGCCCGCAGCAACATCTACCTCAAAGACGATGCTTGGATTTTGCAAGGTGATTTGCGCTATTTGATCTTTCAACAAGATACCCATGGGCTGGGCATTGATTTTGAGGGGAGCAAAGATGGCTCCCAGGGTAAGCAAGCCATGCGCTTTAACTATTTGCGTTTTTACCAAACAGTTTACCGTTCACTGGGTCAACGATGGTATGTTGGTGCTGGTTTTCAATTGGATGGTCATTCTGCCATCAAGGAGGAAAACGCAGATACGGTTGGTGGCAAGTTGACTGCCCACGCCAGTTACCAAAAAACAAACAACCTCCCCTTGGACAAATACCATTCTTTGGGCCTCACTCTTGGTGCTTTATATGACAACAGGGACAATGCCATTGCGCCCTGGGGAGGACAATATTTTCAAGTGCAGTTCCGGGTGAACCCCGGCTTCTTGAGCACATCGGCCAATACCAATTTGTTTGCCGACTACCGCAACTACAAAGCCTTTAAAGGACGCAACGCCACACCCGCCGTCCTGGCTTTTTGGACTTGGACCCAAATCAAAACTTCGGGTCGCCTGCCTTATTTGGGTTTGCCCGCCATCAGTTGGGATACCTATAACCGTTCGGGCAGGGGATACGTGCAAGGTCGAATCCGGGGGGAGCACATTTGGTATGGCGAAACCGAATACCGTTTTCCCATCAGCCCCAATGGCTTATTGGGCGGAGTAGGGTTTTTCAACTTAACATCAGCATCTGACCAAGCCAAGGGGCAAAAATTGTTTCAAGCTTTTGCACCTGGTTATGGTTTTGGCTTGCGGGTAAAAATGAACAAGAAAACCCGCACCAATATTGGTATTGATTATGGCAGGGGACTAAATGGCAACGGGGCCATTTATTTTAATTTGCAAGAAGCTTTTTAGCGGGTCAAGCGATAAATGAGCAAAGCGGTTCTCTGCATCAGCAGGGGGAAAACCTTGGTGTTCATGGTTTCTCCGGGTGCATGTGCCCCGCGGCCACTGGCGCCCAATCCATCCAAACAATCTACATAAGCGGCAATATAGGAAATGTCACCAGCTCCCCGGTTGGCGGGATCACCCGGCACCACGGGGCCCAGTCCCAAGTCCAGGTTAACGCGGTTCAACAAAGCGGCCAAACTGTCGTTGCCCGCTTTGGGCGACATGGCTGGAATGCCGTCTTTGAAATGAATCTCAGCACTGGTCTGGGAAAGGTTTTGGGCAACGATTTTGCGCATGGTTTCCCGGGCTTTGTCCTTTTGTGCTTCGCTGATGAAACGCAAATCACCCAGCGCCACGGCATCGGGTGAAATAATATTGGCTTTGCCACTGAGGCTGGCCGATTGGCTTTGTTCTTTCCAATTCAATTCAGAACCACCCGCAATGAGTCCAGGGTTGATGCTGAGGTATTTTTCTTTTTCTAATGCCTCTCTGAATTGATTGACGATGCGGGCAACTTCATACACGGCGCCATAATTGGGGCCAGTGAAAACGCCAGAACTGTGACCCTGTTTGCCTTTCACGGTTAAGATCCATTCACTGGCTCCGCGGCGGGCGGTGGCCACACCTCCCAAACTGCCCCCTTCAAAAGCCAAGGCAATATCGTGTTGTTTGGCCCGCTCGATAAAATCGGCTCGGCTGACTTCTCGGGGTTGACCAGCATTTTCTTCGTCCCCTGTCAAATACACGGTGATGGTAGCATCGTCCAACAAACCATTTTGGTGCAAGGCTTTCAAGGCCCCAATGATGATGACATCACCACCCTTCATGTCGTTGACACCTTGGCCAGTTACCGTGCTGTCGTTGATGCTGCGGTAGGGGTTGGGAGGCATGTCGGGTTCAAAGACCGTGTCCAAATGACCAATCAAAAACAATTTTTTCCCCTTCTTCCCTTGGCGCGTGGCCACCAAATGACCAGCCCTTTTTAATGAATCGGGCAAACCCACCCATTGGGTTTTAAAACCGATCGCTCGCAAGGCTTTGGCAAATTCTTCTCCCACTGCCCTGACGCCTTGTACATGAAAAGTGCCACTGTTGATGTCTACTGTTTTTTGCAAGAGGGTAAACATTTCCGGCAGGTTAGCCGAGACCTTGGCCAAGGTCTTTTGTTCTTCCACCGAGAGGTTTGTCTGAAGCTGGTTTTGTCCCCAAACCTTTGCATCCATGGCCCACAATGCAGATCCCAGGACCAGAACTTGAAAAATTTTCATGCTAACATTTTTAAATTTTACAATATATACAACTGTATGGAATAACCTTTTCTGACTTTTTTGTACAAGCTTGTATAATTTGCTGCCCAGTAAGAGTAAACAATATCCATTTTCTGTTGTTGTTTATCCTGATCGGCCCCGCTCACTTAAAAATTGAAACAAGATATTAAACGCTGTTTTAGGTAGGTTTGCTGCTTAATAAGCAAAGTCCGCTGTAGTCTTACAGGGGACTTTTTTTTGCTCACTAAGTCGGCAGCAGAACAAGCAGGTTTTGCCATTTTTATCTACAGACTTTGGTTTTGAATGGGGGCAGCATCATATGCTGTCTTTGCTCCTCGAAAAGCTTTTGACAAAATGATTGGCGTTCCTGTTGGCGATCCCGATAC
>RDYY01000258.1 GCA_004293505.1 Sphingobacteriia bacterium
GCATTGATGTCTTCGGCAGTGATGACCCTGCGTGCACTGGTCAATTGGTCGCCAATGCGCAAGCTGTCATAATCTTTTTTAAAGGGATGGATGCCATCGGTCAATCCTTTGGCACCGGGTTGGTATACCCCGCTGATGGCCGTGATCATGTCAGGAGAACCCTGGATGGCCAAGCGCTGCATGTAGTGTTTGATGCCGCGCAATCCACCCATTTCTTCTCCGCCCCCGGCTCGGCCCGGCCCCCCATGTACCAACAAGGGAAGGGGAGAACCATGTCCGGTATTTTCTTTGGCACAATCTCGGTCCAAAACCAAAATGCGGCCATGAAATGTGCCCGCACCCAAGACATAGTCCTTGGCTTTTTGCTGGTCGTGGGTAACAATGGAACTCACCAAAGAACCTTTTCCCATGTTGACCAATTCAATGGCTGCTGTCAAATCTTTGTAAGGCATCAGCGTTGCCACGGGTCCAAAGGGTTCGGTATCGTGGGTATTTGTTTGTACAAAAGGTTGGTTGTTGCGCAACAGCAAGGGTGACATGAAAGCCCCTTGGGTAGCATCGGCGTCCAAAACATCCAAGCCTTCCATTGAACCATACACCAATTGAGAAGAAGACAAAAGCTTTTCGACTTGGGCCTTTACTTCTTTGCGTTGGCTCTCACCTGCCAAGGAACCCATGCGCACTTTCTCGTTCAAGGGGTTGCCTATGACGGTCTGGGCCAAAGCTTGACCCAAGGCTTTTTCTACTTGGTCTATTTTGTCTTCGGGAACAAAAATGCGGCGAACAGCTGTGCACTTTTGACCACATTTGGTGGTGATTTCTTTGCGCACTTCTTTGATGAACAAATCCCATTCGGGCATGTCGGGATGAACGTCATCTCCCAATACAATGGCATTCAGCGAATCTGCTTCCATGGTAAAGGGAATGTTTTCTTTTAAAATCTGGGGGTGGGATTTGAGCATCAATCCCGTTGATGCCGAGCCCGTGAAAGTGACCACGTCTTGGTTGTTCAAGTGATCCAAAATGTCTCCGGCACTGCCGCAGATCAACTGCAATGCACCTTCTGGTAAAATATTGGAAGCCACTATTTCTTTTACCACGGCTTGGGTAAGAAAGCTGGTCAAAGTAGCGGGCTTGACGATGGCGGGCATACCGGCCAATAGGTTAACGGCTATTTTTTCCAACATCCCCCAAACGGGAAAATTAAATGCATTGATGTGCAGGGCCAAGCCTTCTTTGGGAACCAATAAATGGTGGCCCATGAAGGCATTGGTTTTGCCCAAAGGATGGTGCTCCCCGTCTAAGCAAAAAGGCGTGTCGGGCAACCGTCGGCGCAAAGAAGCGTAGGCAAATAAATTACCGATGCCTCCTTCAATGTCTACCCAACTGTCGGCCTTGGTGGCACCGGTTTGGTAGGAGAGGGCATAGAATTGGGGAAGGTGTTCGCGCAAATGAAGGGCCAAAGCCCGCAACATGAGTCCCCTTTCGTGAAAACTCATTTTGCGCAAATTTTTATTGCCCTTTTCCCGTGCATAGGCCACCAGGGAACCCATGTTGATGCCCTGGGTACTGGCCCTGGCAATGGGCTGGCCCGTAACGGCATTGAAAAGTACCTGACCCTCCCCAGAACCTTTGATCCATTGCCCGAGGGCATAATGCGCCAATAGCTCCATGTGCTTGATTTTGGGGCAAAGCTAACGATTGATAGTTTATCTAGCGGATGGGGCAAAAAAAATCCCACCCGGGAGACCAGGTGGGACAGCAGTTGGTTGTGGTGCTAAAAAAGTTAATGCTTTGTTACTAAGACATCCTGTTTTCAATTTCGCTGCAAAGGCCTGCAAAAATTTCTTCTACCGTGCCTTCGCCCTTCAGGTGTACCACTTTGTTGAATTGTTTGTAATAGTCGGCCACAACAGTTGTTTTCTGTTTGTATTCTACAATCCGGGCCCGGATCACTTCTTCGTTGGTGTCGTCGCTGCGACCAGATGTGAGGCCACGGTTGAGGAGGCGCTTGACCAATTCTTCTTCTCCTACTTCCAAGGCCAAGACTACTCCAATCTCGGTATTCTTTAAGCGCAATAATTTGTCCAGGGATTCGCTTTGGGCAGCCGTGCGGGGAAAACCATCAAAAAGAAAACCGCGGGCTTGGGGGTTGGCATCCAGTGCCGATGCGATCATGCCCACCACCACTTCGTCTGGCACCAGTTGGCCCTTGTCCATGAGGTTTTTGGCTTCCAAGCCCAAGGGGGTCTGGCGGGCAATTTCGCTGCGCAAGAGGTCTCCTGTGGAGAGGTGTTTCAAGCCGTATTTGGCAATCAGTTGTTCACTTTGCGTACCCTTTCCAGAGCCAGGAGGGCCAAATAAAATGATGTTAAACATGTACGTACTACCCTTGAATGAAGAACAAATATACAAAAGCCATGTTATATTTAGCTGTAGGCCATGTAGAACTGCCTGCTGAAAGCCTTGGTAGGCTTACAAACAAACGTTCGTAAAACAGCATGTATGCGTAGAATTTTAACGGGGATGCTCAGCCTCTTTTTCTTGGCCAGTTGTCAGGCCCAACCCAGTACCAACAAACAAAACAAAATCCCATCCATGGACAGTTCCAATAAAAACCCCTACTATGAAAAGGGCGCTTCCAGCAAATTGGCCCTCAGCAATGAAGAGTGGAAAAAAGTATTGAGCCCCGAAGTCTATTACATCGCCCGGGAAAAAGGAACAGAAAGGGCTTTCACTTCTCCTTTTGAAACCAACAAAGAAGTAGGGACTTACTATTGCAAAGCCTGTGGCAATGCCCTTTTCAAGAGCGACACCAAATTTGAGAGCGGTTGTGGCTGGCCCAGTTTCTACGACCCCATCAGCAAGAGCTCTATCATTTACTTGCCCGATAATTCCTATGGCATGCGGCGCACCGAAGTACAATGTGGCCGGTGCAAAGCCCATTTGGGACATGTGTTTGAAGATGGTCCTCCCCCCACAGGATTGCGCTATTGCATCAATGGCGTCATCCTGGATTTTGAAAAAGCCAAAGTGGCCGAGAAGAAATTTGAAGAGAAAAAGGG
>RDYY01000259.1 GCA_004293505.1 Sphingobacteriia bacterium
ATGTCGTTGTTGAACAGCTTGGCGTATTTCTTGTACTTGGCTTTTACGCGGGGAATCAAAATGTTGATGATGTCGCTCTTGATCTTGGCCAACATCTTGGCCTCGGCGTCAAAATCGTCGTGCTGCGTAGACACCACAATGGCGTCAATGCGCACTGGACGGTTTTTGTCGTCGTATTCCAAAGTCACCTGGCTTTTGGCATCGGGACGCAAATACTTGATTTGCTTGTTCTCGCGGCGCAATGCAGCCAGCTCTTGTAAAATCTTGTGGGACAGGTCAAGGGCCAAAGGCATAAAGTCTTCGGTCTCGTTGGTGGCATAACCAAACATCATGCCTTGGTCGCCAGCCCCTTGTTCTTCTTTTTTCTTGCGGTCAACGCCTTGGTTGATGTCTGCACTTTGTTCGTGGATGGCACTCAAAATACCACAACTGTTGGCTTCAAACATGTACTCGCTCTTGGTATAACCAATCTTGCGGATCACCCCACGGGCAATCTCTTGTACATCCAAATAAGCTTTGGATTTTACTTCCCCGGCCAATACCACCTGACCCGTGGTCACCAAGGTTTCACAAGCCACTTTGGACTGGGCATCAAAAGCCAAAAAATTGTCGATCAACGCATCAGAAATCTGGTCCGCCACCTTGTCGGGATGGCCTTCAGAAACACTCTCAGAAGTAAACAGGTAAGGCATGAAATAAATGATTTTGGGTATGGGTAGCAAATATAATGCGAAAGGAACTTATATCCTATTTATTGCAAGCGCGAATAGACAATGCGCAAGCGCATGCGGAAGCGGGAATGTCCACCACCGCCCAGCCTTACCCGGCCAGCAGCTACGTCATTCCCATAAGCTGTTGTCAAAGCATAGGTTTGGGAGATGACATTATTGGGATAAGCAGGGGTGTAATGAATGGAGTCATTTGAGGGTGCCGTCAACCGCAAAATGTGGGAAGAGTCTTTGCGGGTAACAATCCCTTGAACATACCGCGTGAGATTAAAATTATAAGAAGCCAAGCGGTCATAACCAGGAACCGTTTTGGTCACCAAAAAGCCACCAAACTCCGCTGTATTGGGACCATTCAATCCAATGGAATAGGCATTGGGGATGTTGATTTTTCTTTTGTTGGCCGAGTCGTAAATGCTCAACAAGAGCAGCCGAGGCGGAGGCATGTAGCGATCAAATGTGGTCAGGTTGGCATCATCGGGCACCTGTTCGGTAATGAGTTCTGCGCGGTGAATGATGCGGTTGTTGAGGCGAGAGAGATGGGGAATGCGTACCCGCACATAAGTACCTGGAATGGCTTGTACATAAGCCAAACTGTCGGTTCTGTTGTTGTTCAACCGATTGGCCACTTCTGCACCAGCCCGGTTGCGGGTCACAAAGTTGGCATCGCCACTGGACACAATGTTGAAACGAAAATAAGCCACATTGGTATCGCGAATGGTGGCACCCGATTGGCGCGTATTATAATACAAGGCCAATTTGGAATTGGTATCAATCAAGTTAATGTAGAGCAGCGCATTGGCAGGTGTGGCATTGCTCACGCGCAGGGCCAAGCCACCAAAAAAGGTTTTGAATGCCGTATCGTTGCGGTAAGCATTGGTAGAATCGTATTGCTTCAACAAACGATTGGCCAAGCTGGTGTTCAGGGGAATGCGAATTTGGTTCCGTGCTTTTTCATATCGGTTGTTGACCGAATCGCCCAAACGCCGGATGTCGACCGTGTGGGTATTGCCCAAACTTCCTATTGTATTGAAATTATAGAGCTGCGGATAATCCGAGGCGTAATTGAAGAAATTATTCATGGGAGTGGCCGTGCTCAATTCCTCTACCGACACGCGCAGTGGCTGGGTAGAGTCCCCATAAAATCCGCGGTAAGACAAGATTAAAACCGCAGAGTCCGCTACCAAACTGTCTTTGGGACCACTGATGAAAAAGGGATAAAACTCGGGCATCAACTGAAACAACATGCGGGCTTCTGTCCTGCCAAACAAAGGGTCATTGGTGATGGCACCCAAAAGGTGGTTATCTGTTTTGTAAATCCGGGCTGTATCAGGATCAACAAAATTATCCGTTATGACGTCCATGGTGGTATCCAATGTATTGACGCCATCCACGCCCGGTATCAAACCAGCCCCCAATTCGGTAGAAGTGATGCGGGTACAAGCACTGTTGCCAATTACCCAAAAAACAAGGGCAAACACAAGGATTTGGGTCACGCGTTGAAAGCTCATCAGCAGCTGGAATTACTTGCCCGCAAGGTCGTTGTACAATTCTAAATACTCTGTTAAATCGGCATCCCAGCCTTTGAAGGGAACCACTTTTTTGCCTTTTACTTTGGCAAATTCATCGGTGAGTTTTTTCTCAATCAAATCCGATCCAAAAGTGATGGCATCGGCATGGGTAGCACCGCCGCGGAACATGGCGGTATTGTTGTTGTCTTTAAAGTGCTCCAAGTCTTTTTCCTTGATGTTGGCATTGATCAAAGCCTTGCGCAGGAAATCATCGCCCAATTTTTCTTCAAAAGTGTTTTGCCCAATGGTAAACACCACTTTGGAATGGGTAAAGACGGGTTCTTTTTTGTAAGCTGTTTTCAAGTAAGCGGGAATCAAGCCACTCATCCAACCGGAGCAATGAATGATATCGGGGGGCCATCCAAATTTTTTGACTGTCTCCAACGCGCCTTTGCAGAAAAATACCGTGCGCAAATCATTGTCTTCAAACCAATTTTCAGACTCGTCGTGAAAAATTTGTTTGCGCTTGAAGAAGTCTTCGTTCTCTAAAAAATATACTTGCAGGCGGGCATTGGGCAAGGAAGCCACCTTGATTTGCAAAGGGTAGTCGTCGTTGTCAACCGATACGTTGATGCCTGACAAGCGTACCACTTCGTGCAAGCGGTGCCTTCTTTCGTTGATCACCCCAAAACGAGGCATGATGCAACGCACTTCCAAACCACTGTCGTTGCTCTTGATGGCCAATTTATTGATGACTTCTGCAAACTCAGTCAGCTCCAAGTAGGGAGACATTTCGGTCGCAATGAATAAAATCCTTTTCTTTGACATGTAGACCTTTTAGGCGCTTTTTCTGAAATGAGTCTGCAAAATTACGAAAAATAGTTGGACAGGCCGAGAATGCAGATTAAGTACCTGATTATCAATACAATATGAAGATAGCCCGCAGCCGTTCAGCCCTTCAAAGCCTGGTGGGTGCGGCCCAAGAAGCAGGTCAACCCATCCATTTTGTTCCCACCATGGGGGCTTTGCACCCCGGGCATTTGGCCTTGGTGGCTGCCGCGCAAGCGCAAGGGGCACAAGTGGTGGTTTCCATCTTTGTGAATCCCACCCAATTCAACCAAGCCGAAGACCTGGCCAAGTATCCTCGACAAGAAGCAGCAGACCTGGCTGCTTTGTCGGTATTTGATTCTTTGGTAGTTTTTTTGCCCGACACGGCAACCATTTACGAAACTGGTACAACCCAATTAGAGCACTATGATCTGGGAAATTTGGAAACCATTTGGGAAGGTGCGCACCGACCAGGACATTTTCAAGGTGTGTGCCAGGTAGTGAGTAGGCTGTTGAAGTTGGTAGAACCCCATGTGGTTTTTTTGGGACAAAAAGATTTCCAACAATGCTTGGTGTTGGAAAAAATGATGC
>RDYY01000205.1 GCA_004293505.1 Sphingobacteriia bacterium
AAAATTTCTGCAAATGAAAACCGGGCCGTGTTGGTTTTTTGACCGCAGTGGGCACAAAATTTACCAGAAATGGGGGCGGAACAATTGAGACAATGCTGCATGGCGGGGCTTTACACCCTGAAATTGCTGAAAAAATCAATACCCCAGATGCCCTTTTATGCCACGGAATAATTTTGGCCAACAAAAAGCCCCGCCATGGGTTGTATTATACAATGGACGCTATTGACATTGACCGCATCATTGAAATGGCTTGGGAAGACCGTACTCCCTTTGAAGCCATCGCCCTTCAATTTGGTCTCTCCGAAGCCCAAGTGATTCGCCTCATGCGCAAAGAACTGAAGCGATCCAGTTTTAACCTTTGGCGCAAAAGGGTGAACGATGGCACCAGCCAAAAGCATGCCCACAAAAGAAACCCAGGCATTCAACGGTTCAAATGCGCTTTGCAAAGAACCATCACCCACAACAAAATCAGCAAACGATAGGCGCCTTCCTTAAGTTTGTGAAGAAAAAAAATACAACATGTTTACTGGCATCATTGAAACCCTTGGCCAAGTCGCTGCCATTGAATCGACTGGCACCAACAAAAGTTTTTGGGTTTCCTCTCCTTTGGCCAGCGAAGTAAAAATTGACCAAAGCCTGGCCCACGATGGCGTTTGCTTAACCGTTGATGCTTTAGACAAAAACATGCACCGGGTGACGGCCATTGAAGAAACCTTGCACAAAACAAATTTGGGCCATTGGCAGGTAGGGAAAACGGTCAATCTGGAACGATGCTTGGTCTTGAACAGCAGGCTGGACGGCCATTTGGTGCAAGGCCATGTAGACACCACCGCCATTTGCACCCAATGTGTGACCAAGGATGGCAGTTGGGAATATGTGTTTCAGTTTCCCGCATCCTTTGCTCCCCTGGTCATTGAAAAAGGATCCATTGCGGTCAACGGCACCAGCTTGACTTGCTTTGATCTTGGTCTTGACCATTTTCGTGTGGCCATCATTCCCTATACCTATGAACACACATCAATTGCGCAAGTGGTGGAAGGCAGTATAGTCAATTTGGAATTTGACCCCATTGGAAAATACGTGCAAAGGTTTCGCCAATTGGAACTGCGATAAGCTTTACCAAGCAGGGATCTATCCACTAAATTTTGCCTTGTATCCAGGGCTATTCTTGGGTACTAAATGGCTTTACCCTTTAAAGCCCCACCCACTGCTTGGTCCATGGCGCGTTCGGCAAAGGGCCGGGTGATTTCGTTCAGCGCTTCGGCTTTTTCTCGGATCAAATCTTTGTTGTCCATTGTCAGGGCCATTTGCAAATTTTGCAAAGCTTGCGCCGTATCGGTCATTTCTTGTGGGGTCAGCAAGCCGTGGTTTTTGGCGATGAAATTTTCGGTCACTGATAAAAGTTGTTCCCCTTCTGTACGGGCTTCTACCAAAGCGCGGGTGGCCATGTCATCTTTGGCATGGGTGATGCTGTCCATGAGCATGGCTTCTACTTCTGCATCGGTCAAACCATACTGGGGTTTTACTTCAATTTGTTGGGAGACCCCACTGCGCAATTCTTTGGCCCGCACATTCAAAATGCCATCGGCATTGATCATGAAACTGATCTCTACTTTGGGCATACCAGCTGGCATGCCGGGGATACCGGTCAAGTTAAACTCGGCCAATTTGCGGTTGTGCACCACCAGGTCGCGCTCACCTTGGTAAACGCTGATGCGAATGCCCGATTGACCATCTTTTTGGGTGGTGTATTGTTTGGCAGCTTGTGAAGGAATCTTGGCATTGCGGGGTACCAAGACCTCCATCAATCCCCCCATGGTTTCAATGCCCAAACTCAACGGTGTGATGTCCAACAAGAGCAGTTCTTTGTTGTTGCCCGCCAAAATATCGGCTTGGATGGCAGCTCCCAAAGCCACTACCTCATCGGGGTTGAGGGCATCGTTCACGGGCTTGCCAAAAAAAGCACTTACCGCTTTTTTCACCAAGGGCACACGGGTTGAACCGCCCACCATGATCACTGCGTCCAAAGCCTCGGCCTTCAGCCCTGCGTCTTGTAAAGCTTGCGCACAAGAAGCCAGGGTGCGGTCTACCAAAGGCTGAATGGCTTGTTCAAAAGCTTCTCGGGTGATGGTCAAAGTTTTTTCTTGCCAGTTAACCGAAAAGGTATCGGCCATGCCCAAAGCTTTTTTGGCGGCTTCTGCCAACAAGCGCAAGCCGCCCAAAGCAGCAGCGTCTTCCCAGACCAAACCCTGATCGGCCTGCCAATATTCCAAAATGGCACGGTCCATGTCATCCCCACCCAAATAAGTATCTCCATGGGTGCTCATCACTTCAAAAATGCCATCGTTGATGTGGAGGATGGATACGTCAAATGTACCGCCGCCCAAATCATATACCGCAACGGTTTGGTCTTGGTCTTTTTTGACCCCAATGCCATAGGCCAAACTGGCGGCGGTGGGTTCATTGATGATGCGCAAAACATCTAAGCCTGCCAATTTCCCGGCATCGCGGGTGGCTTGTCGTTGGGCATCGTTAAAATAAGCCGGCACGGTAATGACTGCTTTGCTGACGGGTGTTTTTAAAATGTGCTCGGCCCGGTTTTTTAATTCTTTGAGCACCAAGGAAGACAATTCAATGGGCGAATAAAAGCGGTTGCCCACTTGCACTTTTACCAAGGCCTCGCTTTGGTCATCAATGACCTTGTATGTAAAATATTCGGCTTGGGCCTTGAGGTCATTGTAAGACTTGCCCATGAGGCGTTTGGCAGAAAATATGGTATTGGCCGGATCTGATTCCAAATAGGCTTTTGCGGCTTCACCCACTTCGGCATTTCCTGCAGGGTCAAAATGCACCACCGAAGGCACCAAGGTACTGGCGTCGTGCTCACTCAAAGCCGTGGCTTGTTTGCTCTCAGGGTGAATGATGGCCACCAAAGAATGGGTGGTCCCCAAGTCAATGCCCACAATCATTTCGGCTTGCTGCAAACTGCCGGTTGCTATGTTGATGCCAATTTTTGCCATACAATTTTTATAGTTACGAATGCCGCAAATCCCTATTCGCTCACCAAGCGGGTTCCGCTGGCCCAATCGTGCAAGGGCATGCCCACAAAAGGCAGGAAAAAAGCGTCAATCAAACTGATGCGCAGGAGGCTGCGCAAGACCAGGCCCAAAAAAGAGGGCTTACCCCCATTTTGGCTTACCACTCGGGTGCCCGTAAAAAATTTACCTGGTGTTTTGGCACAGATCCATTCCCAGAAAAAATAATAGAGAAATGCTACGCCCCCCAAAAACCAACCAAATAGAATGTGGGTGTACTTCCAATAAAAGACATACCAGTTCCAAGTGCGGTAGGCCAGCATGGACAATAAAAAGACCAAGAGCAAGTCGATCAAGAAATTCAAGATGCGGGTACCATCGCCCACGGTGCGCAATGCAGACATGGCACAAAATTAGCCCCAAAAACCATTCTGATTGTCCTTAGTTTTGCGCCCAAACCCAGTTGGTATGACTTTGATGGAAGAATTGCGTTGGCGGGGCATGGTA
>RDYY01000206.1 GCA_004293505.1 Sphingobacteriia bacterium
GGGCAACAATGGAGGACTCATTTCCATTGCTTTTGGTTGGTCCATGGCGGTTTTTGTGGCGGTCTTCATGGTGGCAGATATTTCTGGTGCCCACCTAAGCCCTGCCGTTTCCATTGGCTTGGCGGCTGCGGGTAAATTTCCTTGGGAACAAGTGCCAGCCTATGTCCTGGCCCAAATGCTGGGCGCCATGTTGGGAGCAACCTTGGTGTGGCTGGTGTATCGGCCCCACTTAAATGCTTCCAAAGAGCCGGCTGCGCAATTGGCTTGTTTTTGTACGGCCCCTTCTATCCGCAACGCCAAAGAAAATTTCTTGTCAGAAGCGGTGGCCACTTTCATCTTTATGCTAGCAGTGTTGAAATTGACCAAGCCCAGTGCTTCCATGGGTTCTTTTGATGCCTTGCCAGTAGCCCTCTTGGTCTTGGCCATCGGGTTAAGTTTGGGTGGTCCCACGGGTTATGCCATCAATCCTGCGCGTGACCTAGGCCCCCGCATCATGCATGCGCTCTTGCCCATTCAAGGCAAGCGAGGATCAGACTGGTCCTATGCTTGGATTCCTGTGGCGGCCCCCATCGCTGGCGCGCTGTTGGCCGCCTGGGCCTCTCTATACTTGTGACAAAGGCGTTTTGCGCCGGTACTCGCTGTAATAAATTTTTACAAAGAGCACAAAATAGGAAATCAACAAGGGGCCAAAAACCAGGCCCGTGATGCCAAAATAATTCAGGCCGATGATGACCCCTAAAATGGTAACAATGGGGTGGACATCGGCCATTTTTTTGGCCAAAATAAAGCGCACCACATTGTCCATGACCCCGATCACGGCAAAGCCCCAGGCCAACATGGCCACGCCGTGCCAAGTGGGTCCATTCACCAACATAAAAATGGCCACGGGCAACCAAATCAAGGCTGCACCCACCACCGGAATGATAGAACAAATACCAGTAAGTACAGCCCAAAAGCCGGCTTGGGGCAAGCCCAAAAACCAATATGCAGCAAAAGCCACCAATCCTTGTATCACAGCAATCAAAGGAACGCCCAAGGCATTGCTCATGGTTTGGGCGTGCAGTTCGTCACCAAAGAGCCTGATTTTTCGACGCGAGAAGGGCAGGTACAACAAAATCAGTGCTTCCATGCGGTTCACATTGGTGATCATGAAATACAAAAAGAAATACATCATGCCAATGGAACTCACCAAATTGATGCTTTGGTTCAAAAATCCTCCCACAAATTTGGTGGCCACACTTTCCAATGCTGCCAAGTTTTTGGGCGACAAAACAGTAAAATGAAATTCTTCTTGCAATTGAGATTCTAAGTGTTGCAAGGGCACCAACATTTCATCAATATTGCCCGAGACCAACATGGCTTTGTGGTACAACATGGAACCAATGAAAACAATGGGGATCACAATGATGAATAGCGACAAAAGAATGACCAGCAAAGCAATCCATCCCTTGCTCCATCCTTTTTTGATCAAGTACAAGACCCCAGGTTTGCTCAACACATAAAACATGAGGGCACCCAAAAAAGCAGTAAAAAATGCACTTAAAGTATAGAGGAGAAAAGCCCCAAATACCAACAGGAAGGCCAAAAAAAACTGGCGGTTGGCTTTATAGGTTGGCGTCATAAGCGTAACTTGTTCTCCAAATATACCGGATATGGCGGAAAGCAATAAATTCCTGGGTGGCTTGCTCTTGGGGGCTTTGGCGGGAGCAGCCCTCACGTATTTTTTACAAACCGAAAAAGGAAAAGCTTTTGTGGGCAAACTAAAAGACGACGCAGCCGACTTAGAAGAAGACATCCACGAAACCTGGGACAAGGGAGAAGCTTCCTTGCGCGAGATGTTGGCCAAAGCCGAACAAAAAATAAAAGACCTGGAGAGCAGGGTGCAACATGACTGAATCCCCCAACGAAGATTTTTTTGCCCAAACCCAGTCCGAACTGGAAGCCTATGTGCGCAACCGGGCTATGCTGGCCAAGATGCAGGCAGCTGACCTGGTCTCACGCCTGGTGGCCAAAATGGTTTTGGCCCTGGTTTTGGGGGGCATCTTGTTTTTTGTCTTGCTGTTTTTCAGCATCATGGGGGGCTATTTTTTTGGGGACCTAACGGGCAGCATCTACCTGGGCTTTGCCATTGTGGTGGGCTTTTATGTGCTGGTCTTTTTGGTCCTGGTCATGCTGCGCAAAGCCATTGGGCGCAGCATCATCAACGCCATCATCCAAACCATTTTTGACAACAAAGAATCCTTGTAATTGCCCATGTCAAGTGCTGATTTCAATTTTGACCGCTCCAACCAACCCACCATACGTAACTTGGAAGACCTGCGCCGGGCGGCCCAGGACCTCAAAATAACCTTGGTAAAACAGGAAGCCCAACTGGGCCGCCGTTGGGAAGTCTTGCCCGAAGAGGCCCTGAAAGCCACGGTTACCCGCAGCATTCCCTTCCTGTTCCGGACCTTGGTCAAAGCGGGTACCTGGAAGCTCCTGAAAGAGGGCCTGGGCTGGGCCCTATCGGCCAGAAAAAAAAGCCAAGATTAGCCTTATTTTTTACCCACTTACCCCTACCTTTGCGGCCAAATTACGCATATGGCTACAAACGGTAAGATCAAGCAAATCATTGGAGCGGTAGTGGACGTTCACTTCCCCGACAGCAAATTGCCCGAGATATACAATGCCTTGGAATTGACCCGCCAAAACGGTGAAAAACTGGTATTGGAAGTACAACAACACTTGGGTGAAGACAGTGTAAGAACCATCTCCATGGAAGGAACCGAAGGTTTGGTCCGTGGCATGGAAGTGATCGATACCGGAAAAGCCATTGCCATGCCGGTGGGAGAAGCCATCAACGGCCGTCTCTTTAACGTAACCGGTGATGCCATCGATGGTCTGCCCCAGCCTTCCAAAGAGAATGGTCGCCCCATCCACAACCTGCCTCCCAAATTTGAAGACCTGTCTACGGCAACAGAAGTGTTGTTCACAGGTATTAAAGTAATTGACCTGATCGAGCCTTATGCCAAGGGTGGTAAAATTGGTTTGTT
>RDYY01000207.1 GCA_004293505.1 Sphingobacteriia bacterium
GCTGCTATCAAGGCAATCTGCATGCTGTCCATTAAACCGCTACCGGAGCTTTGATGGCTGGGTGGTATTGGTAGTTTTCTAAAATAATGTCTTGGTAAGCAAAAGAAAACAAATCTTTCACCGCTGGATTCAGCCGCAAGGTGGGCAAGGGAAAATGGTCCCGAGAAAGTTGCAATTTTACTTGTTCCAAATGATTGTTGTATATGTGTACATCACCAAAGCTGTGCACAAAATCACCCGGTGCCAATCCTGTTACTTGGGCCATCATCAAGGTCAACAGGGCATAGGAAGCAATGTTAAAAGGGACGCCCAAAAAAACATCGGCACTGCGCTGGTACAATTGACAACTGAGTTTACCATCGGCCACATAAAATTGAAACAAACTGTGACAAGGCATCAGGGCCATCTGTGGAAGTTCAGCCACATTCCAAGCACTCACAATCATTCTTCGGCTATCGGGGTTGTGGCGCAATTGGTGTAAGACATCGGTTATTTGGTCAATGGTTTCACCATTTGCCCCAGCCCAAGAACGCCACTGCTTTCCATAAACGGGACCCAGATCACCGTTTTCATCGGCCCATTCATTCCAAATGCTGACCCCATTTTCTTTTAAATAAGCAATATTGGTTTCGCCTTTTAAAAACCAGAGCAGTTCGTGTACTATGCTTTTGAGGTGCATTTTTTTGGTAGTCACCAAAGGAAATCCTTGGGACAGGTCAAAACGCATTTGGTACCCAAAACAAGAGAGGGTTCCTGTACCCGTTCGGTCCGTTTTCTCGGCGCCGTGGTCAAGGATGTGTTGCAACAGGTCGTGATACGCTTGCATGCAACAAAATAACCACAAAAAAACCACCTCCCCAACCGGGGAAAATCCTTGGTGGGAAAAATGTGCCTATCGCTTTTTGTTTTTGCCCAAACTACCGTGGTAACCCAAAAACCAACCCAGGTTGCTGACATGGGTATCAAAAATGCCATAACGCCCCTGGACGCTTAAACCAAAACCCAGGCTACCTTTCAGTACAAAGTCGCTGTATTTTTGACTGCTATTCAAAGATGGGCTCTGGGGATATTCAGTCTTGTAATTACTTGAGCTGGAAACCAAAGGCAATCCAGCTTGACCAAAAAAAGCAAATGTATTGCGGCGGTTCAATTGCAAATAATAGCGAGTGAAGGGCATGAAACCCCAATCAAAAGAACGCTGAATGTATTTTACCGGAACAGGTTGGGGGTTGATGGGAAAAGGGCCTGGTCCAACAAAAGGGGGGTAAGAAGTGCTGGTATACCCATCACTGAGGTATCCCAAAAATACCATACCACCCAACATCCAATTCTTGGCAATCATTTTGCTGTAAGAAGGTGCCAATAATAAGCCAGCTGTTCTGTTGTCACCTTGCAAAACCAAGGAAGTATTGGTATAAAACATGTCTGAATAAACGGGTGTGGTACTGATGCCCCAAAAGCTGTTTCCTTTGTCAAAATGATTGTAAACGGGGCGTCCATTTTCTTGGGCCACAACAAAACCTAAGCAAGACATACAGATCAAGAACAAAATAAATTGTTTCATGCAATGAGATTTGAATAAGAAAATAGAAAAAAGCGTGCCAAACTATTTGCGTCTTTCCAACTCTTTTTTGATGAGGGAAAGTTCGCGACCAGTTTGTCCGCTGACGCTGGAATTTTCTTTGGCCCGGCGCATCAGATAGGGAATAACATCCCGAATGGGGCCAAAAGGCAAGTATTTGCTCACCGAAAATCCTTCTTTGGCCAGGTTAAAAGTAATGTTGTCACTCATGCCATAAAGCTGAGAAAAATGCACTTTGGGATGGTGGTGTCCCAATCCTTTTTCATCCAATAATTTGGCTGCCAATAAATTACTGGCCTCATTGTGGGAGGCAATGATGACAGCCAGATCATCTAAGTGGTCAAAGCAATATTGAATGGCCGCATTAAAGTCTGCATCGCTGGCATCTTTGTTGGGTTGAATGGGAGAAGGATAGCCATGGTCAGCAGCCCTTTGTCTTTCTTTTTCCATGTATGCCCCCCTTACCAATTTGGCACCCAATTGAAAGCCCTTGTTTTGGGCAATTTGGTGAGAGAGTTGCAAAAACCGCAAGCGATCGTGTCGATACAATTGAAAGGTATTGTATATGATTACTTTGTCGCGGTTAAATGCTTCCATCAATTCCATGGCCACCCGGTCAATGGGGTCTTGGATCCAACTTTCTTCTGCATCAATCAACACCCCTATTCCCAATTCGGCAGCCACTTCACCAATGTGGAACAAGCGGTCTTTTACCCTTTCCCATTCATCGTTTTCGGATTCATTGTCGTGAATGCCACTGCGCAAACGAGGGGCATCATTTAAGGTATGCAGCAGATCAAATCGGGCCAGTCCAGTTACTTTGATGCTAATAAAAGGAATGTTTTTCTGCGTTGCTGCGTATCGGACCACCCGCACAAATTCTTCTGTAGCTTGGTCAAAACGCTCCTCCCCTTCTTTGCCTTCTACCCCATAGTCTAGAATCACTTGGATACCGTACTTGCCCAATAAATCTCCCACTTGGGCAGTTTCTTCCAAGGTTTCTCCCCCTACAAATTGCTTAAAGATGGTTTGGCGAATCAGGCTGTGTACAAAGGGCAATCCCGTTTTCATGACAAAAGGGGTCAAACGCGTACCCAATTGAACAAACCAAGAATAATCCATGGTCTTGAACAACCAACGGGCTCCTTTCAAGTCCTTGTCAGATTTGTAGGCAAAAGCGTTTTCCGTATTGTCAAAAGAAATGTTCATGCTAACACTTGTTCGTACTGCGAATATCGGAAGCCCGCAGCATTTGTAACGTGCTTTTTGGCAAAATTGGCAAATTAATTATATGGCTTGGTGGTTGAAAGGCTGCAAAACCATTTCGCTGACCACTCCGCTGGCAGGCTGTTGGCAAAGGAACCAAATGGCTTTGGCGGCTTCATCGGCCAGGATCATCTTGTCACGCTGCACCCGCAAATCTATGTTGTCCCAAAACGCAGAATC
>RDYY01000208.1 GCA_004293505.1 Sphingobacteriia bacterium
GGATATTTTTCTGTGCCAATGGCATGTTGCACGCCTTGGCTCAACATCTCGGCACTGGGTTTGTCCAAAAATTTAACCGTCAAACCAATCACCACACTGGATACAATGGCGCCCACAAACAAAGCAATTTGTTGGTTGCGGGGAGTAGCCCCTACAATGTAACCACTTTTTAAATCTTGCGAAGTGGCACCCGCATTGGCGGCGGCAATGCAAATCATGCCCCCTACCACCAAGACCAAGGGTTCAAAATTCATGCCTGTCCAACCCACACTCAAAAAGATCAATGAAGTGCCCATGACGGTAGCAATGGTCATGCCACTGATGGGATTATTAGAGGAACCAATCAATCCCACAATGCGAGAAGAAACGGTCACAAACAAAGCCCCAAAAACCACTACCAAGACCCCAATCAATAATTTCTGTACCAAGCTTTCACCTGGTACTTGGGGCAACAAAGTAATCAGCAAAACCAAACCCAAAGTACCCAAGCCCACCACTTTTAAACTCAGGTCTTTTTCGGTGCGCAGCAAAGCCCCTGCATCACCTGATTTTTCTTGGCGCAAAGAAGCCATGCTGCCCTTGACCGATTTGACAATGGTGGGTATGGTTTTGATCAAAGTGATAATGCCCCCAGCGGCTACAGTACCCGCTCCGATCTGTCGTATAAAAGCATAGTAAATGGCCGAGGAATAATCAGCAAACCGATGGGCCACAGGATCCCATCCGCCCTTGCCACCGGGCTTGGTCAGGTCGGCCAAATAACCCAGCTTCACCAGTTGCGCGGCAATCACATCGGCCGGCACCAGGGTGCTCATCAAAGGGATGAAGACCAACCAACTCAAGACCCCACCTGCCACCAAAACGCCCCCAATGCGGGGACCAATGATATAGCCCACACCCAAATATTCGGGTGTGATTTCACCACTGACTTTGGCCGATGGAAAAAATTTATTGACCTGTTGGGTAGCCCAATAAGGCGTTTCAGCAATCACATGAAAAACCTTTTGCAGCAAAGCATATACAAAAGCCACGCCCAATCCCCAAAATGCAGTCTTGGCAAAATCCCCGCCTTTTTCACCCGCTTTTAATACATCTCCGCAGGCCGTTCCTTCTGGATAAGGCAGGGTACCGTGTTCGTTCACGATCAAGGCTTTGCGCAAAGGCACCATGAGTAATGTGCCCAAGAGTCCACCCACGATGGCCAAGATCAAAATGGTGAGGTAATTGAAATAGGCTGCACTGTCGGGCGAAGAAAGAAACAAAAATCCTGGTAAGGTAAAGGCCACGCCTGCTGCAATGCTTTCCCCCGCCGAGCCCGTGGTTTGGATGATGTTGTTTTCCAAAATCGTGGTCTTCAAAAACTTGCGACCCAGGGTAATGGCAATAACGGCAATGGGGATGGAAGCAGAAACGGTCAAGCCCGCTTTCAAAGCCAGGTAAACGGTGGCCGCGCCAAAAATCACCCCGAACAAACTGCCCATCAATATGGACTTAACGGTTAGTTCAGCCATGTTTTTATCCGGTGCCACAAAGGGCTGAAACGCTTTGGGAGAAGAAGGTGCAGACATAATTAAGGTTTAAAACATTAATCGTTCATGAGTTTTTGCAAGCGGCTGCTGATGACATAGAGCAAACCAGCGGCCACGCCCGCCATCACCACAAAAACCAAGAAAAAATCATTCAGGTTGTTCAAGGGCAGACCCAAGATATAAGTGGTTTTGCCATCGGGATACAGGGCACTCAAGACGCCCGCCAATTTGTTGGCAAAAGCATTGGCTGTGTACCAAACCGCCATCAACAAGGAGGCAAATTTCAAAGGGGCCAATTTGTTCACCAATGAAAGCCCAATGGGCGACAAACAGAGTTCGCCACAGGTTTGCATGAAGTACATACCTGTTAACCAAATCACACTCACTTTGATGCCGGGTGCTACGTCTTTTACGCCCAAGGCAATCCAAGCATAGCCTAAGGCCAGGAAAAACAAGCCCAGGGCCATTTTGGTGGGAGAAGAAGGTTCTCGTTTGCCCAATTTAATCCAAAGCCAAGCAAAAACGGGCGCCAAGGTTACCACAAAAATGGAATTCAAGGATTGAAAAAAGCTGGTGGGTATGGTAAACCAACCCAAGTTGCGTTCGGTTTGCTCTTCTGCAAAAAAAGTAAGAGATGCCCCCGCTTGTTCAAAAGCACTCCAGAAAAAAATCACAAAAAACGAGACCACAAAAATGACGGCAATTTTTTGCTTTTCCACTTTCAACAAACCCTTGTCTGAGAAAACCAAAAAGGCAATCAACACTATACAAGCCATGAGCAAGAAAAACAAATAGCTGTACACTTTGGCGTCCACATAAATCAGGCCAATGGTCAGTCCCGCAAAAGCCAGCAATCCCACTACCATGGCCAGGGGTTGCAGAATGGCTTTGGGTGCGCCTGCTGGGGTTAGGCCAATCACTTCCCCATTGGGGTCTTTCAAATATTTGTTGTGAAAAAAAGCCAGGGTGGCCACGCCCACCAACATGGCAATGCCACCGGCCAAAAATGCCCATTTGAAATCCACGGGATTGCCCGTATCGCCTACCAGGCCACAAATGATGGGCCCAATGGCCCCACCCACATTGATGCCCATGTAGAATATGGTGTAAGCGGGGTCGATGCGCTTGTCGCCCTTGGGATATAGCTGCCCCACCAATGAAGCAATATTGGCTTTGAAAAAGCCATTGCCAGCAATCATGAAACCCAGTCCAGCAAAGAACAAAAAGGCCGAAAGGTCGGCTTGGGTATCATAGGTGGCCCCACAAAAAAACAAGATGAATTCCCCCAAAGCCATGAGCAATCCCCCCGCCAAAATAGAGCGTTTGTTGCCCCAATACCGGTCGGCCACATATCCCCCCAACAATGGGGTGAGGTAGACCAAACCCGTATAACTGCCATATAAATTGGAGGCAAAAGCTTTGTCAAACAACAAGGCCTTGGTCATGAAAAGCACCAAAATGGCCCGCATG
>RDYY01000209.1 GCA_004293505.1 Sphingobacteriia bacterium
GACCGACAACACCACCTCGCCCACCTGTAAAGACAAGGGCCCAGCTTTCCATTTTTTGGCCCCACCCACCAAGCATTTCCACCACACTTCTCCGGTCTCCAGCATGGCTTGGGTAATGTCGGCATAACGGTCATCGGGCTCCAAACAAAAAACCTCAATCTTTCCGCCACCCGGCTTTTCAAACAACAAGCGTGCTTCTACCACTTTGGTGTCATTGAATACCATCAGGCTTTTTTCAGGAACAAAATCGGCCAGTCGCGCATACTGGCTGATCTGGATTTTACCTCGGTCCCAGACCAAGAGCTGGCTTTGGTCCCGCTGGGCCAAGGGATAGCGGGCAATCCGCTCTTCGGGCAAAGGGTAGTTAAAGTCTGCTATAGAGATGGATTGGGGGTCATTTATCGCCTTGTTCCGGCTTTCTTCCCCTTCAAATTTGGACATATGCACGCATTATTGGGTTTATCCACAGGTATTCACAGTTGTCAACCGGGTGAAACCCTTGTTTTCACAGCAAAACTACTGCCTGTATGGCTTTGCGCAAGGGCATAAGCTGTGGAAAAATACACCCCACCCAAATGAGGGGTAAAAGTGGGAAAAAGTGTTATTTTGTGTCAACAAGTGGAAAACTTGGACTTGAATCAACCATTTATGAACGGATACTACGGAGAATACGAAGCAACGGTGGACACAAAAGGCCGTTTTCTGCTCCCCGGCGGACTGAGAAAACAGTTGCCGGAGGGAGAGAACCGCTTCATCCTGTCCCGTGGTTTTGAAAAATGTCTCACGCTGTATCCATTAAAAAGTTGGGAATTGATCCAGGCCAAGTTCAGCCAGTTGAATGATTTTGACCCAAAAGTACGCCAATTCCGCCGCCAGTTTTTTGGTGGGGCAACCGAATTGGAATTGGACGCTGCGGGTCGTTTGCTCCTGCCTTCCTCCCTGAAAGAATATGCTGGACTGGCCAAAGACATTGTGGTGTCGGCGGCTTTGGACCGATTTGAAATCTGGGATGCAGGCAAATACAAACAGCTCTTTGACGATTTCTCACCCGAAGACTTCAGTGCCTTGGCCCAGGAAGTGATGTCGCAGCAAAACGCCCAAAAGGGTTAAGATGGAAGGCTACCACGTTCCGGTCTTGTACCAGGAATGCCTGGACGCCCTTGCCATTCAGCCCAATGGGGTTTATGTAGACGCCACTTTTGGGGGCGGTGGTCATTCGCGGGGTATTTTGGCGGCCTTGGGGCCCAAAGGAAAATTGGTGGCTTTTGACCAAGACGCCGATGCCCAAGCCAATTTGCCTGCCGATGACCGACTGGTTTTTGTGCCGCAAAACTTTCGCCACTTGCACCGCTTTTTGCGCTTGCATGGTTTGGAAGGCGTGGACGGGGTGCTCGCTGACCTGGGGGTCAGCTCGCACCAATTTGATGCTGGTGAAAGAGGTTTCTCCATTCGTTTTGAAGGACCTTTTGACATGCGCATGGACCGCCGCACTTCGCTCACGGCCCAAACCTTGGTACAGTCTTACACCGAGCAAGCTTTGCACAAACTGTTTGAACAGTATGGCGAAGTAACCAATGCCAAAACCTTGGCCAAACACATTGTGACCCAAAGGAGCCACCAACCCTTTGCCAGCATTGAGCAGTTCAAGGCCATGATTGCACCGGTGGTCAAGGGAAATCCCAACAAATATTTGGCCCAGGTTTTTCAGGCCCTGCGCATCGTGGTCAACGACGAGCTGGGGGCTTTGCAAGACATGCTTTACCAATTGCCATCGGTGGTAAAGCCAGGTGGACGGGCCGCCATCATCACCTTCCATTCTTTGGAAGACCGGATGGTGAAACAGTTCTTCAAAGACGGCATTCCTTCCAACGAACCGGAACATCCCTTCTTGTCCGTTGAGAAAAACCTTCCTTTTCGTTCCCTGCACAAAAAGCCGGTAACCGCATCGGAAGAAGAGTTGAAAAAAAATTCTCGCAGCAGGAGCGCCAAGCTGCGGGTAGGCATTCGGAACTAGGCGCAACAATTGGCTGACCCATGAAAACAAACACTGCTGCTGCAGTTCGCAAACCCTTGTGGGGCTTGTTGAACTACGAATGGATGGTGAAACACATTCCCTTCTTGTTGTACTGTTCTGCCTTGACCGTTCTCTACATCGCCAATGGTCATTATGCAGACCGCAGCATCCGCCGCATCAACACCCTGCACAGCGAATTAAAAGAATTGCAGTTCACGTATAAGACCCTCAAAAGCGACATCATGTTTCGCACCGAAGAAACACAAATGGTGAAAGCCGTTGAAGGCCTGGGCCTAAAACCCTCCAAAGATTTACCTGAATCCATCTTGAAAAAATAAGCCCTGCTTGGAAGTAAAAAAAGACATATTGTGGCGCGTTTACCTCAGTTACCTGGTCATGGTAGGGGTATGCATCGCCATATTTGCCAAAGCAGTCTACATCCAACAAGTAGAGGGCAGCAAGTGGCGCAGCATGAGCGACAGCTTGCACCAACGCATTGACGAAGTAGAGGCTGAGCGCGGCACCATTTATAGCGAAGAGGGCCAGATGCTCAGCACCAGCATTCCCCAGTTTGATATTTTCATGGATTTTCGGGTAGAGGGCTTGCGCGAAAAAAATGGTTTGCGTTTTCGCGAGAACATTGATTCCCTCTCCATTGGATTGGCCAACCTGTTCAAAGACCAAACCGCTTCTCAATACCGCTTGCAATTACAAGCCGCCTACCGCAACAAAGAAGGCTATTATCCCCTCAAGAAAAAAATCAGTTTCCGCGAATACCAAGTCTTGCGCCAATTGCCTTTGTTCCGCATGGGCCGATACAAAAGCGGCATGATTGCCCAAGAAAAAACCATTCGCCTCAACCCTTATCAAATGTTGGCCTTCCGCACCATTGGCTTGGCCCGTGATGCCAACAAAGTAGGCCTTGAAATGACCTACGACGCTTTGTTAAAAGGCCGCAACGGCAAACAGCTGGT
>RDYY01000476.1 GCA_004293505.1 Sphingobacteriia bacterium
CACCGTTCCACGCATTTCGCAAATACCACGGCGTATGGGTGCTACTAATTCCATTTTAAGCAGCATTGTATCGCCCGGAACTACTTTCTGCTTGAATTTACAATTATCTATTTTAATAAAATACGTATCGTATTCGCCACCGCCCTGCATAGCATTGATACATAAAATACCACCAGTTTGTGCCAATGCCTCTACTTGTAAAACACCCGGCATCACTGGGTTTCCAGGGAAATGCCCTTGAAAGAACCACTCATTAAACGTTACGTTTTTTAACCCAATAATGGCGGTATCGGTTAGTTCTACTATTTTATCTACCAGTAAAAATGGGAAGCGGTGTGGTAATGTTTTTTCTATTTGTTCTAATGTAAATACAGGCGGCTGCTGTGGGTTATACACTGGAACATTTTTTACATGCTTATTTTTCTTTATGTATTGTTTTATTTTCTTGGCAAATTCCACATTGCTGCTATGGCCGGGTCGGTTAGCAATAATGCGGGCCTTTATTGGGTAACCAATCAAAGCCAAATCGCCTACTACATCTAGTAATTTATGCCTAGCAGGTTCGTTGGGGTAGCGTAGTTCTAAATTGTTTAAGTAGCCGCCTGCTTTTACTTCAATAGTTTCCCTATTAAAAGCTTTTGCTAAACGCTGCATAGCATCGGCACCTATTTCTTTGTCTACTATTACAATGGCGTTATTCAAATCGCCACCCTTTACCAAATTGTGTTCTATCAGCATTTCCAGTTCATGTAAAAAACAAAAGGTTCTGCTGCTGGCTATTTCGGTTTTAAACTCGCTCAAGTGTTTTAATTGGGCATGTGGACTATTAAAATCTATCAAAGTAGTAATTTGGTAGTCCATACTAGGCATAGCTACCATTTCTACTCGCTTTTGCTCATCGTAGTGGTAAATATTTTCATCTATGCTGTACCAGCTTTTTGCTGCTTCTTGTTCCACTATACCGGCTTCCTCTAATAGCTCTACAAATGGTTGGCTACTACCATCCATAATAGGTATTTCGCTGGCATTAATTTCTACCAAAACATTGTCTACACCACAGCCCACTAAAGCTGCCAGTAAATGCTCTACTGTGCATACTTTGGTATCGCCTACTTGTAAGGTAGTACCACGGCTAGTATCGGTTACTAAATCGCAATCGGCTTTTATCAGTGGCTGATGCGGAACATCTACCCGCTGAAACTGTATGCCAAAACCTGCGTTGGCAGGCTTCAAAGTCATATCTACCAATGCTCCCGTATGTAAACCTGTGCCACTAATACTTACCGCACTGGCTATGGTGTGTTGCTTATCTGGATTAAACATA
>RDYY01000210.1 GCA_004293505.1 Sphingobacteriia bacterium
CATTTGGGTTTAACGCCACAATCCATTTACCAATTTGGTACCTATGCTGTGCGCGCCCAAGAAAAAGAGGAGGCAGAAAAACTAGCAGCCGATGCTTTGGCCCTGGAAGCCGCGGGCTGTTTTGCCTTGGTCTTGGAAAAAATTCCAGCAGCTTTGGCACAAACCGTCAGCCAATCTTTGCGCATCCCCACCATTGGCATAGGAGCCGGCCCGGGTTGTGATGGACAGGTTTTGGTGATGCACGATTTATTGGGCATGAACAATGATTTCAAGCCCCGCTTCATTCGCCAATACTTGGCGTTGGAAGGGGCCATCCAGGAAGCGGCCAAAGCCTATATAGCCGATGTTAAGGGCGGCCAATTCCCCAGTGAGCAGGAATCTTATTGATTTCACCGATTGAACCGCCCCCTTCCCCCATGAACAAAACCTGGTAAGCTGGAGCTGTCTATATTTGAATCTACAGGTCCAGATGACTAATTTAATGCCCATACAAACCAAGCGAAGGATTGTCCCTTTGATAGCCCACCTGGCCGCCTGGGTGTGTTTTTTTACTTTGCCCTATTTGGTTTTTTTTCCGGGATTGCGTGACTTCAGCATGAGCAACCACCAATGGACATTGATCATTTGCAACAATGTCTTTTTGGTACTGTTCTACTATTTGAATACCCAAGTATTGATTCCCCGTTTGCTGATGCAAGAAAAATGGGCCCTCTATGTTTTGGCCATCTTGGTTTGCTTGTTGTTTTTCTTGTATGTCCCCCGTTTGTTGGCAGGATGGATCAATCCTCCTGATTGGCCCACTACCCGACCCACTGGCATGCCCAATTTGTCTCCAGAAAGAGAAAAATTAATGCGGGCCAGGCGCCGCAGTGGCAGCAACTATTTCAACACGGCCATTTTCTTGTTGGTGATGACCGTGGGCACTTGCATCACGGTGGTACAACGTTGGTTGGATGCGGAACAACAACGCAAAGAATCAGAAAATGAAAAGCTGAATACGGAATTGTCTTTCTTGAAAGCCCAGGTGAACCCCCATTTCTTTTTCAACACCCTCAACAACATCTATTCCTTGGCCATAGTGCGCAGTGAAAAAACAGCTCCCGCTGTATTGAAACTGTCCAGCATCATGCGGTATATTTTAACCGAAACAGAAAGAACCTGGGTGCCGTTGGACAATGAAATTGAATTCATCCAAAACTACATCGCCTTGCAAAGGGTGCGGCTAACCGATAAAGTAGAAATAGATTTTCAAGTGAACGGTGCCACAGGTGGCAGCCTCATAGCCCCCTTGCTCTTCATTGCTTTTGTGGAAAATGCTTTCAAGTATGGGGTATCCACCAAAGGGGCTTGTCGCATTGCCATTGCCTTGACCGTTTCACAAAAAGCCATTGCTTTTACCTGCCAAAACAAAATCATTGCCACTGACCAGGAACATTTGGAGCAAACAGGCATTGGCATCAACAATGTAAAACGCCGCTTGGCATTGCTGTATCCAGAACAGCATAGCTTGGAAGCCCATCCAGTAGGCGAGGACTTTATTGTAAACCTTAGCATCAACCAAGGATGATCAAATGCATTGCCATTGATGACGAGCCTTTGGCCTTGGAAGTCATCCGAGAATATTGTGGAAAGATTTCTTTTCTGTCTCTAGAAGCCAGTTTTACCGACACGGATTTGGCCTTGGAATGGATCAAAGAAAACCAAGTGGACTTGCTTTTTTTGGACATCCAAATGCCCGACATCAATGGGATTCAATTTTACAAGAACCTGGTAGAAAAACCCATTGTGGTGTTCACCACCGCTTTTCGTGATTTTGCTGTGGAAGGGTTCAATGTAGACGCCGTTGATTATTTGCTGAAACCCTACGAGTACGACCGGTTTTTAAAAGCCGCCTACAAAGCCAAAGAATACCTGGAATTTTTGGGTACCCAAGACTTGAATTTGAATTCCATTTTTGTAAAAGTCAATTATGAGATTCAAAAAATCAACTTAAAAGACATTGAGTTGATTGAAGCTTTGGACGACTACATCAAAATATATTTGAAGCCGACGCCCCTGCTTACCCTCATGACCTTGAAGAGCATCCAAGAAAAATTACCTGCCCGTGATTTTATCCGGGTGCACCGTTCCTTCATTGTTCCCGTGCACCGGATAGAGAAATTCAGCAAGACCAAGATTTGGGTGGCGGGCAAAGAAATCCCGATTGGGAGCAGTTATGGGGCTGTATATGACCAATTGAGCAGTTTTAGTCAGCGCTAAAGGATTTCCTTTTTCCTTCCCTTGCATTCTGCTACTTTTGCGGCAAAACCAACACCATGGAATTTTTGCAACAATTGGGACTCCTGCCCACCAATCCAGGGCTTTCTACCGGTACAAAATGGATGGACCAGCCCGGACAAGATTTGGTCAGTGTTTCACCCGTTGATGGAAAAACCATTGGCGCCACTTCGGCAGCCAACAGACAAGCTTATGACCAACTGGTAGAGACAGCCAGCTTTGCTGCGCTGGCTTGGAAACAATGGCCAGCCCCCAAAAGAGGTGAAATTGTTCGCCAAGTGGGAGAAGCCCTGCGTGAACAAAAATCGGCCCTGGGCAAATTGGTGAGTTATGAAATGGGCAAGAGCTTGCAAGAAGGATTGGGGGAAGTGCAAGAGATGATTGATATCTGTGATTTTGCGGTGGGCTTGTCACGCCAACTGTATGGTTTGACCATGCACAGCGAAAGACCTTTGCACCGCATGTACGAACAATGGCACCCCTTGGGCGTTGTGGGCATCATTTCTGCCTTTAATTTTCCTGTGGCGGTATGGAGCTGGAATGCAGCATTGGCCTGGATTTGTGGCAATACCACCATTTGGAAACCTTCAGAAAAAACCCCCTTGTGCGGCAATGCTGTGCAAGAAATTGTGGCCAAGGTATTTGCACAAAACCATGTACCCGAAGGGGTGAATTGTTTGGTGCAAGGTGGCCGGGACATTGCACTGGTCAGTGCCACTGGTTCAACCCGCATGGGAAAGGCCGTGGCCACAGCAGTTGCCGCCAGGTTGGGGAAATCTATTTTGGAATTGGGTGGCAACAACGCCATCATCATATCGGAACATGCCGACTTGGACATGTCCCTGTTGGGTTGCTTGTTTGGCGCTGTGGGCACAGCTGGACAGCGTTGTACCACCACCCGTCGCTTGATCATCCACGAAAATGTATTTGACCTTTTTGTAGAAAAACTGAGCCGCGCTTACGGCCAATTAAAAATTGGGAATCCCTTGGATGCAGCCAACCACGTTGGACCTTTGATTGACACCGATGCGGTTAAAAGTTATTTGCAAGCCATTGAAGCTTGCCGCCAACAAGGCGGTAAATTCTGGGTGGAAGGCGGCGTATTAGAAGGCCCTGCCTATGCATCGGGCTGTTATGTGAAGCCTTGTATAGCCCAAGTAGAAAACCATTGGCCCATTGTGCAACACGAGACTTTTGCGCCAATTTTATATGTCATGAAATACACCCATTTGGACCAAGCCATTGCCTTGCAAAACGGTGTACCTCAGGGTCTGTCATCGGCCATCATGACCTTGCACCTGCGAGAAGCAGAGCAATTCTTGGGCGCATCTGGCAGTGACTGTGGCATTGCCAATGTCAACATTGGTACCAGCGGCGCAGAAATTGGGGGTGCTTTTGGCGGTGAAAAAGAAACCGGTGGTGGCAGAGAAAGTGGCAGTGATGCTTGGAAAGCTTACATGCGGCGACAAACCAATACCATCAATTGGGGAAAGACCTTGCCCCTGGCCCAGGGCATTCAA
>RDYY01000211.1 GCA_004293505.1 Sphingobacteriia bacterium
CAGGTAAAGGCTTTTGTCGCTGGCATCGTTGTCCAATTCACGGTACACGGCGGGCTGAACATTGGCTTGAAGGGCTTCTTTGTCTTGGGGGAGGGAAACCGCTGTTACTTCAATGGCATCTGCATTGGTGTCAAAAGCAGCAGCCGTCAGGTTTGCCGATGCAGGTGCTTTGTCTGTGTTGGCCGCCAAGCTTTGCACTCCATTGTCACGGCCATTGATGGTAGACTCGGCTTTTTTATTGCCATTGCTGGTCAATGCATTGTTCGCCATCGTTTTGTCCATGGCTTGCTGACCAACCTGACCCCTGGTCAAGGGGCGAGCAGAAATAGATCCCTGGCCCTTTGCAAGAGCAGTTGAGTTGTCAATGTTTGTTGCTGCGGTGAGTGCTTTAGATGGACTAATGCCTGCGGTTTCAACGCTACCATCGGCAGCATTCTCGCTGTTGGGCAACTGACCTGATGTGGCGTTGCGCACAACTTTGCTTTGGCCATTGGTATTGCCTTGGGCCAAATCTTGTTGGGGTGGTTGCGGCGCAGGCCCCAGGGTATACAGGGCAAACACCAATCCAGTCAAAACGGCTGCTACAGCCAAGCGACCCATCCACAAGACCACAGGCCTGCGCCGCTCTTCTTTGCGGTAAAGACTTTGCTTGTCAGGAAACACCAGGGTTTCCACAGGCAAGCGGGTGGCTTGGTGAAGGAGAAAAGACTGTTGTTCTTCGGGGTGCTGCAAGACATACAATTCAACGGCAGCGCGGTCATCGGCCGACAAAGCTTCGTCGGTATATTGGCTAAACCATTCTTCTTTGTTGGTACTGTTGATGGCATTCCCAGAACGGTAAAGGCTGGTTTTGTCCAAAACGGGCAGGGTTTCATCCGGTACCAATTTGGTCCATTCCCAAGCAGCTGCTTCGGCTTGCAAATCGGGGTTCTCCGCCAAAAAAGCTTCCCAGCGCAACAGCTCCTGGGGCGATAATTCGCCATCCAGAGCGGCCATTTGCCAGGACAGGTAGGTTTGACGGTTCAGTTCCATTATCGGATGTTTTCTTTGCTTACCAAATAGGTTTTCAAGGTCATGCGGGCACGGTGGAGGTAAACTTTTACCTGGCTTTCGTTCAGCCCAGTGATTTGTCCAATCTCGGCATAATTGTAACCTTCATAATCTTTCAGCATCACCAAACTGCGTTGGGTCTCGTTCAATTGGGCCAGGGCGCGCATCAAAACGGTTTTTAAATCGCTGTGTTGTTGGCTCACGGTGCCGGTTTCTTCTGCAAAATCTTCGCGCAACTCGGTCCGCTTGTGTTTGCGGATGTGGTCAATCATCAGGTTATAGCCAATGGTAAACAAATATGACTTGGCCTTGCCTTCTTCTACCTGTTCCCGGTTTTTCCAAAGTTTCTCAAAACTGCTTTGCACAATGTCGCGGGCATCTTCCTCGTGGCGGAGGTTTTTGACGATGAACCGGAAGAGGCCATCGGCGTGCAGGTCAACACATTGGTTATAAGCAGTTTCGGTCATGTGGGGTTTTTAAGCCGTTAACAATAATAATACGGCTGGCCAGTAAAAAAGTTACACCCTGGGCAGATTTTTCCCAAATCGTGGACCAATGGTCTTTTCCGCCTTTAAGCGGGGTCGGGTAAGCTGCGCATCAAAAAGGCCAAAATGCCCAAAACAACAAAAAAGGAGATGAGGGAAGTGTAAAAATACATACCCCCTCGGCCCACAACGGCCTTTTTTTGGTCGGGCTCATAAGCCACAAAACGGTGTATGATGTCCTTGAAAATAACCCTGCCCCCAAAAGCGGCAAAGGCCAATAAATGGATGCCCAAGAGCAAAATAATGAGTACAATCCGTCCCGCTACTTCCCAATAATGCAAGGATTGGAGGATCTCATAGAGTTCGTAAATCTTTTCACTTTGGATAAAATAAATGGCCACACAGCCTACAACAGTCAGAAAATTGGCAATCCAACAAATGCCCACCATGTGGATACCATTGGTCTTGTACCCGGTATAGCCCCTTTCAGCTCTGACAAGCCCATAATCATGACATATAACTGACTCAAAGAGATTCATCGCAGCTATTAACGTTAAAAATCTGAAAAACTTGCGGTCTTCAATAAGATTTTGGGGTAGCCAAAAATAAGAAAGAGAATGAATACCCATTCATTCTCTTTCAACAGGCCCAAAAGACCTTTCTGCTAATAGTTAATCACTTGTTCCTCTATGGCTGCCGGAATCTCGCGCCAGCCGTATTGCTGGTTGCGGAGTTGGGGTTCAAAACCCGCTTCCTGTATGGCTTCTTGAATGGTTTTATAGGTAAACCGATGGGGAGCACCGGCCGCACTCACCACGTTTTCTTCAATCATGATGCTGCCAAAGTCGTTGGCCCCACCGTGCAAACAGGTTTGGGCGGTTTGTTTGCCCACGGTCAGCCAGCTGGCTTGGATGTTCTTGACATTGGGCAACATGATGCGGCTGATGGCTATCATGCGAATGTATTCGTCTGGCGTGGTCAGGTTTTGTACCCCCCGGATCCGCGTGAGCAAAGTGTCTACGTCTTGGAAGGTCCAGGGAATAAAAGCCAGGAATCCATTGGCAGTGGCGGGTTTGCGGTCCTGCACTTCGCGCAGCCGCACCAGGTGAATGAACCTTTCTTCCAAGGTTTCAACGTGGCCAAACATCATCGTGGCGCTGGTGGTAATGTGCAGTTGGTGGGCCTGGGCCATGATCTCGAGCCATTCATCGGCCCCACATTTGCCCTTGGATATCAAGCGGCGTACCCGGTCTACCAAAATCTCAGCCCCCGCACCGGGAAGGGAATCCATGCCAGCGTCTTTCAACGCTTGCAACACTTCGCGGTGGGTGGATTTTTCCAATTTGGTGATGTGGGCTACTTCGGGCGGTCCCAAAGCATGCAATTTCAGGCTGGGGTATTCTTGCTTCAATTGACGGAAAAGGGTGGTA
>RDYY01000477.1 GCA_004293505.1 Sphingobacteriia bacterium
TTTGAGGCGAGGAAGCAAATATTGGTATTGGGCCAATTCTACTTGCACTTTGGCTTGGGCGGTGCGGGCCCGGCGGGCAAAAATGTCCAAGATCAAATCGCTGCGGTCAATGGTTTTTACCTTGACTTCTTTTTCGATGTTGCTGATTTGAGAGCCCGTTAATTCATCGTCAAAAATCACCAATGTGATGTTGCGGCCTTGGCAATAATCCCGGATCTCTTCCAGTTTTCCCTTGCCCACAAAACTTCTCTTGTCGGGATGGGCCAGCCTTTGGGTAAAACGTTTGACAGCAGTGGCACCGGCGGTCTCGGCCAAAAAAGCCAGCTCGTCCAAATATTCTTCGGCTTGCTCAGCTGTTTGGTCTTTTTGGATCACGCTGTGGTCTTTTTGGATCACGCTGACCAAAATGGCCACTTCGTCGCGGGCAACGCCTATTTTTTTCTCGATCAAGGATTTCTTTTGTTAAAGGTAGGGTGAAAAGAAAAGCCCTGCTCAGCTAAGAACAGGGCCTTGTTGAAATGAAATATTTTACAAACCACTGATGCCAATGCCCACCGTAAAGCGGTTCATCTGGGGGCCAGCCCCTTCACGCAACACGCTGGTCACTTGGTAACTGCCTTGAAGTGAAACAATGCCATAGCCAATGCGACCTGTAAGTGCAATGGCGGTAGGGTTGATGTGGCGGCGGTTGGATTCTTTCACTACATATGATTTGCCATACAAGGAACGACCTAGTTTATCTACTTCTTCCTTGCCCTTGGTATAAGACTTGATCAGTGTGCCCACTTTGGCCCCAATGGCAAATTTCCATGACTTGTTCATGTTCTCAGGGTTAGAGAACCAGCGCAGTTCAATGGGAATCTCGGCATAGATACTGGTGACCTTGTATTTGTTGAAATGGTTAAAACTGTCAACAATGGTAAAAGGCAGGCGGGCAGCGGTAGATTTCAGGTCTACATCCACCTTGTTGAAAAAAATATTGCTGCTGGCAATGCCCACACCATAGGCCAAACTCATTTTGGGGTTCAGCCGAAAGGGCTTGTCCATCATGATATAGGCGTTAAAATGCCGACTGAAACCATTGCCGGTGCGCACGCTGTCGGGCCGATTGGTCCAA
>RDYY01000212.1 GCA_004293505.1 Sphingobacteriia bacterium
ACTTTAAACGAGTACCAAAAATATTTTGAGAAAGACAAGGCTTTGGAAAGAAGGTTCCAAAAAGTCATGATTGAAGAGCCCGGTGTGGAAGATGCCATTTCTATTTTGCGGGGCTTGAAAGAACGCTACGAAACCCACCACCACGTGCGCATCAAAGACGAAGCCATCATTGCCGCCGTAGAATTATCGCAACGTTATATCACGGATCGTTTCTTGCCCGACAAAGCCATTGACTTGATAGACGAAAGTGCGGCCAAGTTGCGCTTGGAAATGAATTCCATGCCCGAAGAATTGGACCGATTGGAAAGGCAAATTCGCCAATTGGAAATTGAGCGCGAAGCCATCAAACGCGAAAAAGACGAGGAGCAGCTGAAACAATTGAATATTGAGATCAGCAACCTCTCCGTAGAAAGGGATACCCTCAAAGCCAAGTGGCAGGATGAAAAAGACCTGGTAGAAAAATTACAACAAGGCAAAGCGGCCATTGAGCAGTGGAAGACCAAGGCCGAACAAGCCGAAAGGCAAGGCGATTATGGCCAAGTAGCCGAGATACGGTATGGCAAGATCAAAGACGAAGAGGCCAAGATTGCAGCTTTACAAAAACAATTGTTGGAAGGGTCAGAAAAACGCTTGTTGAAAGAAGAAGTTGACGCCGAAGACATTGCCGCCAATGTGGCCAAAGCCACGGGCATTCCAGTGGCCAAAATGATGCAAAGTGAAAAAGAAAAACTCTTGCATTTAGAAGAAGAATTGCACCAACGGGTAGTGGGACAAGATGAAGCCATTGAAGCTGTGGCCGACGCCATCCGTCGCAGCCGTGCAGGTTTGCAAGACCCCAAAAAACCCATTGGAAGTTTTATCTTCTTGGGTACCACGGGGGTGGGTAAAACAGAATTGGCCAAGGCTTTGGCCGAATACCTCTTTGACGACGAATCCATGATGACCCGCATTGACATGAGTGAATACCAAGAGAAACACACGGTTTCGCGTCTGGTGGGCGCCCCTCCCGGCTATGTGGGCTACGATGAGGGGGGTCAATTAACAGAAGCCGTTCGCCGCAAGCCTTACAGTGTGGTTTTGTTGGATGAAATGGAAAAAGCCCACCCCGATGTGTGGAACGTCTTGTTGCAAGTGTTGGATGATGGTCGCCTCACCGACAACAAAGGCAGGGTGGTGAATTTCAAAAACACCTTGATCATTTTAACCAGCAACATCGGTTCACATTTGATCCAAGAATCTTTTGACAACATCGTAGATGCCGATATTCCTGCCGCCACAGAAAAGGCCAAGACGGTGGTCATGCAATTGTTGAAACAAACGGTGCGACCAGAATTCTTGAACCGCATTGATGAGATCATCATGTTCACGCCTTTGTCCAAAAATGAAATCAAAGGCATTGTGCAAATTCAATTGAATGCTTTGGCCAAGATGGTGGCTGAATCGGGCATTGCTTTGCAATTCAGTCCTTATTTGGTTGACTTTTTCATGGACCATGGCTACGATGCCCAAATGGGGGCCAGGCCGCTGAAACGCTTGATACAAAAGCAATTGATCAATTCCCTCAGTAAAAAAATATTGGCGGGAGACATCGACAAAGACCAACCTGTATTGGTAGATGTATTTGATGGGGTAGTGGTATTTCGCAACGAAGCCTAAAGACAGAATTGTTAAAGTTTATACAAGGGGGCAACGACTGCCCCCTTTGTTGCGTCTAACCCACAAAGCAAGAATGCAGATGGTAAAATGCTACCTAAAATCTATCAACATGCAACAATCCCTTTTTCTTCGTCGCCTCGCAGGCTTTCTGTTTGTCGCCGTCATGGCCATGGCTTGTGCCAAATCTTCTTCCATTGAAAACCCCTTGGGCAATCAATCGGTCTCTTTGTATTTAACCGATGGTCCAGGTTATTTTGACCAAGTGTTTGTGGACATAAAGTCTGTACAAATCTTGGTAGACACGGCCCGCAATACCCGCAAAAACGATACCTGTAATTGGGACAGGATTGGCGCCAAACCCATGAAAAACGACAGTTCTTTGTTGTGGTTTGACTTAGGGGTAAAAGCGGGTGTTTATGATATTTTGAAACTGCGCAATGGCACCGATACGCTGTTGGGCAACAAGACCATTCCCGCGGGTGCTGTGCGGTTGATTCGCATAGAAATCGGTGCGCAAAATTCCTTGGTCAAAGACAGCATTACCTATCCTTTGAACTGGCCTGCCAATGTTCCGCCTTATGTGTTGATCAAATTAAAAGGACACGAGTGGGATGAATTCTTGCCCGGCCAAAAAAGACTCTGGTTGGATTTTGACATCACCCGTTCCATTGTGGTAGAACGCAACAACCAGTTCTTCCTCCGTCCATTCTTGAAGCAGTTTGTTCCCCGTCAAATGGCACAAGTAGTTGGAAAGATTGTTCCTCCCGCTGCCAAAGCTGTTCTGACTTTGTACAATTCAACAGACACCGCTTATGCATTGCCCAATCCTGAAGGCTATTTTAAATTGCGCGGATTGAAAGAAGGAAATTATTCCCTCTTGGTCAATGGCTCCAATGGCTACGGCGATACAACCATCAACAACATCAACATTAGCAACGGAAAAGAAACCAGTTTGGGTTTGATTACTCTAAAGAAATAAGGTGATTTTTTAACTGAGCACTCACCATTGATCTTGCTTCAGTTCGCTATCCCCTGGTTTTAGTTTCCCTTATCAAACAGCAGGGGGCGGTCTACCGCCCCTTTTTTGTATTTTACACCCATGGAATCATTCTTGCTTTACGGTGCTTATGGGTACACAGGTCAATTGATCATTGAAGAAGCCATGGCCAAAGGGTTGAGACCTGTTTTGGCCGGTCGAGACCCAGACAAACTCAAGGCCTTACAAGCCCAAACAGGATTGGACATTTTGCCATTGGCTTTGGACCAACCTACGGCCAAACCCATGGTGCAAGCCTGTTTGGCCACTGGAACCCATTACCTGGACATCACGGGTGAGATCACTGTGTTTGAATGGGTCAAAAAGCAAAACGAAAAAGCGGTACAAGCCAATGTCATGTTGATGCCCGGCGTGGGTTTTGATGTGGTGCCCACCGATTGCATGGCCCTGATGCTCAAAAACGAGCTGCCCGATGCCACGCACTTGCATTTGGGATTTGCCACCCGTGGTGGACAACTGTCTCACGGAACAGCCACTACCATGGCCCTGGGCATGGGAGAAGGAGGAGCCATTAGGCAAGACCACAAAATCATTCGCCATCCCTTGGGCAAGTTTACCCGTACCATTGTTTGGGGAAATTTTACCCGCCAATTGATGTCCATTCCTTGGGG
>RDYY01000213.1 GCA_004293505.1 Sphingobacteriia bacterium
CAATCGGCTGTGTTGATGGACAACGTAGAAAACCTTTCTGTACTGAAAGGACCTGCTGCCACCGCTTTGTATGGCCAACGCGCTGCCAATGGGGTAGTGGTCATTACGAGTAAAAAAGGCAATCGCCGCCAAGCCAGTTCTGTTGAATTGAATTTGGGTTTCACCAACGAGTCTTTGTCATTGTTGCCCAAATACCAAAACAGTTATGCAGGTGGTTATTCTTCCTCTTATACCAACAAGAACTCTCTGGGTACGGGGTATTTGGATGACCAAGGCTATTATATTTTCAATTATCGCCCCACCATCCACCCTGCGTCTTGGGCTGCTTTCCAAGGACAACGCATGTTGGAATACGGGGCCGATGAAAGTTGGGGACCCAAAATTGATGGCAACAATTACCGCGCCTATTGGAGTTGGTATCCTGGTGCTGAATTTGGCCAATTGACCCCCATGACCGCTCAGCCCAATAATGTCAAAAACTTTTTTGAAAATGGCCGCACCCTCAACAACAGCGTGTCATTGACTTCTGGTGGCGAGGGCTATAATTTTCGGTTGACCTATGGCAACCAAAACAGGAACCTGATCATTCCAGGTGCCAACCGCGACCAACACCAGTTGAGCATCAATGGTTCTTACGACATTGGTAAATACATGACCCTGTCCAATGACTTGACGTTTACCACAGCCAAAACCCGCGGCAAACCATTGGAAGGTTACCGCAACGATGGTTTGAACGTGACCCAAAACTTTAACCAATGGTTCCAGCGCCAGTTGGACATTGAGCGCATGAAGCGTTACCGCGAACCCGATGGTAGCTTGAACTCTTGGAACATTGGCGACCCCAATTCCAGCAGCGACATCAAAGTTTATGGCAAGCCCCAATATTGGGACAACCCCTATTTTGTGATCAACGAAAGTTATGGTTCCAGCAACACCAACCGCTTGGTGGGCAACCTGGGCTTGAACATCAAATTCAACAAGCACCTCAACCTCTTGTCTTATGTGCGCATGAGCCAGAGCTATGCCATGAGTGATTACCGCGTGGCCACTGGTGGTTTGCAATTGGACAGCTATGAGCAAACCCAAAGCATGAGCCGCGAGATGAACTACGAAACCAACTTGATGTACAAAAACAAGTTTGGCAAATTCTCTGTGGATGGATTTGTGGGTGGCAACATTCGCTACAACACTTTTGATGAGCAGTTTTGGGCCACAGCCGGTGGTTTGAGTGCCCCCAACTATTTCACCATTGGTGCGTCCATTGCCCGCCCCACTACCACGGTAGGTTATAGCCGCAAAAAAGTGAACAGCGTCTTGGGTAAAGCCTCAGTGGGTTACAACGACATGTTGTATGTAGAAGCTACTTTGCGCAACGACTGGTCTTCGGCTTTGCCCGTGAGCAACAATTCCTTCTTGTATCCTTCTGTGAGCACCAGCTTTATTTTTAGCGAGCTGTTGAAAAACACAGGCGGATTCAGCTGGTTGAGCTTTGGTAAACTCCGTGCCTCTTATGCATCGGTTGGCTCTGACCTGGGCTTTAACCAAGTTAACCTGGCCATCAACAATGGTAGTTTGTATGGTTCCAATCCATCTGTTTCCATTGGCGACCAATACCGCAGTGGCGGCATCACCCCCGCTTTGACCCGTGCTTATGAAGTGGGTCTGGAACTGCGTTTGTTCAAGCGCATTGGATTTGAAGCCACTTGGTACCAGAACAACAATACCAACCAAATCATTCCTTTGACCGTATCCCCTACCAGTGGTTTCTCTACCGCTCAAGTGAATGCGGGTAATATCCAAGGATCTGGTTTGGAATTGTCCATTACCGGAACCCCCATTGTGACCAAGGATTTCAGTTGGGAAGTGAGTTTGAACTGGGCACAGAACAGAAACAAAATCATTTCTCTGTACCAAGACACCAAAACCTATGTGTACAGCACCAACTCTTACGATACCCGTTTGGAGCACCGTGTGGGTGGCGATTGGGGCACATTCGTGAGCCGCAAATGGAAGCCCGATCCCACTGGCAAAACCGACAAACCTTTGATCTTGTCAACTGGTTTGCCTGATTTCAACATCAACCAAGACATTGGTACCGTCTTGCCCAAATGGACAGGTGGTATGTTCAACTCTTTCAAGTACAAAGGATTTGACCTGACCTTCTCTTTGGATTTTCAACAAGGCGGTATGTTCTTTGGCACCACCCGTGTGTACAACACCGGTGCTGGTTTGTCTGAAGAAACCGTGGGTGTAAACGACAAAGGTTTTGACTGGCGCGATTACCCTGGTTCCTATACCTTGGCCGGCGGCAATGTTGGCAATGGTGGTATCCGCATCCCTGGTGTATTTGCCAGTGGTGTAGACAACAACCGTTACATCTCTGCCCGTGCTTATTGGTACACTGCTCGTCAACGCGACGCCAGCTTTTATTTGTTGGATGCTTCTTACCTCAAGTTGCGGGAGATTCGCTTTGGTTACAGCCTCCCCAGCCGCTGGGTAGCTTCAACCAAATTCTTGAAATCGGCCAACGTAGGGGTCATTGTGAGCAATGCTTGGTTGATTTGGGCCAACGCCAAGAAATACGGCATTGATCCTTCAGAGTTGGAAAACTTTGACCGCGAAGGTGGACAGTTGTCACAAACCCGCCAAGTGGGTGTTAACCTGAGATTTAGTTTCTAAAACCTAAGAACAAAACGTCATGAAAAAAATAAGCACATTCATGCTCCTCGTGGCCTTGGTTGGACTGAGCTGTAACAAGTTTGGCGATACCAACGTGTCCCCTGCGGCATTGTCCAGCCCCACTACGCGGGGCTTGCTGACCAATTCTGAGCAAAGCATTCCTGGTTTGATGATGGGTGCTTTGAGCAACCTCTATTCCCAATACCTGAGTGAAGGACCTTATCCCGGTTCTTC
>RDYY01000214.1 GCA_004293505.1 Sphingobacteriia bacterium
TGGAAGTCACGGCCAGGGATGAAGCAGGCTGGGTCATGGGTTTGCAGCACAAAACCTATGACCTGCAAGGCTTGCAATTTCACCCCGAAAGCATTTTGACCCCCCAAGGAAAAAAAATCATTGAAAACTGGTTAAAGGCATAAAGCATGGCCATGAAAAAAACCTTACAATTTTTGTTTGAACACAAATCCCTGGACCGGGAACAAGCTTATCAGTTGATGATTGACATGGCTGAAGGAAAGTGCAATGAAGCCGAAATGGCGGCTTGCATGACCGTTTACCAAATGCGCCACATCACCATTGATGAGATGCTGGGCTTCAGAGCTGCTTTGTTGGACAAAGCCGTAAAGCCCGCACTTGAACAGCCGCAATTGATGGACATTGTGGGCACGGGGGGAGATGGCAAAAACACGTTTAATATTTCTACCCTGGCTTGCTTTATTGTGGCAGGTGCAGGTGTAACAGTGGCCAAGCACGGTAATTATGGGGCTTCCAGTATTTCAGGCGCTTCCAATGTGATGGAAAACCTGGGCTACCGCTTTAAAAATGATGCCAGTGCGTTGAACAAAGAATTGGACCGTGCGGGCATCTGTTTTTTACATGCTCCCTTGTTTCACCCTGCTTTGAAAATAGTGGCGGGCATTCGCAAGCAATTGGGCTTTAGAACGCTATTCAACATGTTGGGTCCCATGGTCAATCCAGCGCTGCCCCAAACCCAAGTGGTGGGCGTGTATAACTTAGAAATGGCGCGCATTTACCAGTACTTGTTGCAATCCGAAGCCCAGTCTTTCACCATCGTCCACAGTTTGGATGGATACGATGAAATCTCCCTAACGGCCGACACCAAAATCATCACCCAAGCCGGCGAAAAAGTGCTTTCTCCTTTGGTCTTGGGCAAAAGGTGGGTGTCGCCCGAAGACATTTATGGCGGAAACACAACAGCGGAAGCAGCAGCGGTCTTCAAGAAAATTATCCAGGGTGACGGCAGTTGGGCCCAAAATGCTGTGGTCTTGGCCAATGCAGCGGTTGCCTTACAGGCCAGTGGGCGATACCATGGCTATTCCGAAGCTTATGCTGCGGCTGTAGAAAGCTTGGAGTCGGGAAAAGCCGCCCAAGCATTGAAAAACCTTATTTCTTTACAAGCTGCCTAATGCCATGAACCTAGAAACCATTTTGGAAAAAATTGTTGCTGAAAAAAAGCAAGTGGTTGCGCAGGCCAAAGCTGCTGTCCATACAAAGGCATTGACCCAGTCCCAGCAGTTTGCCATGGCCAAACCATCTTTGAAGCAAGCGCTCTTGCAGCCCGGTGCTTCGGGCATCATTGCCGAATTCAAACGCAAGTCGCCCAGCAAAGGTTGGATCAACCAAGGGGCATCGGCCGCATCTGTAGTGCCCGCCTATGTGGCAGGGGGTGCCAGTGCTTTGTCCATCTTAACCGATGAAACATTTTTTGGGGGGTCCTTGACCGATATGGTGCCAGCGCAGCATCTGGCCATTCCTGTGTTGCGCAAAGATTTCATGGTAGACGAATACCAATTGATTGAAGCCAAAGCACACGGGGCAGCTGTTGTACTGCTGATTGCTGCTTGTTTGACGCCTGCACAGGTGAAAAGCTTTTCACAAACCGCCCATGACTTGGGCATGGAGTCCTTGTTGGAGATTCATACCGAAAAAGAATTAGACCATTGGCATCCGGGCATTGAATTGGTGGGCATCAACAACCGCAACCTGAAAAATTTTGAAGTGGACCTGGTCCATGCTTTTCGGCTGAGGGAAAGCCTGCCCCAAGGGGTTGTGGCCATTGCCGAAAGCGGCATCCAATCACCGGAAACCATTGCGCAATTCCGTTCCCAAGATTTCAGTGGTTTTTTGATGGGCGAAAAATTCATGCGCGAAGCCCATCCTGGTGAGGCTTTGTCTCAATTTGTTCAAACCCTTCAAGCCCAGTCCCATGCGCATTAAGGTTTGTGGCATGACCCAACTGGACCAAGTCAAAGCCTTGGACCAACTGGGGGTTGATTTTGCGGGATTCATCTTCTATCCCCAATCGCCCCGTTACATTGGAAAATTCATGGACCCCAATTTGTTGCGTAAATTCAGGGGAGATCGCATCAACAAAGTAGGCGTATTTGTGAACGAATCACCCGACCAAGTTAAAAGGGCCATTGAAGACTGCGGTTTGTATTTGGTGCAATTGCACGGAGACGAGACACCCAAATACTGCGAAAAAATGGCTGATTTCATTGGGGTCATAAAAGCTTTTCGCGTCCAACCAGGAGATGACATCTTGTGGAAAATCAAAGACTACCAGGACATTGTTGATTTCTTCTTGTTTGACACAGCTGGGGCTGGCTATGGGGGCACGGGTAAAAAATTTGATTGGTCTGCCTTGCAAGACTTGAACATTGGAAAACCTTTTTTCCTGAGTGGGGGCATCGGCCCAACAGATGCCCCTTCCGTCATTGATTTTTCTCGGCAGAAAGCCAGCAAAGACTTGTTTGCCCTTGACCTCAACAGTAAATTTGAAACAGCTCCCGGCATCAAAAACATGGATACCCTGGTCCCATTTCTTCACCAACTCTCTCCCCAACCATGAAGCACAGATTGACCTTTTTGGTGGCTTTGGGTTTTTCCCTTGCCTTGCCCGCCCAAGAACTGGGCAATATTTATTTGACCCAAGTGGGCAAGCCCAGCTTCCGGATCAATGTAGAAGGTATTTCTGTGGTCTTGACCGAAAAAGGAAAAATCGCCGAAATCAGAACAGATTCCTATGGTTCGGTGTTGTACAACACAGACAAACGCGTGGAGCAAATAGGATCGATCAAAATTCAATTCAATTACAAAAATTGGGTCAGCCAAATTGGTCAGTCCAGTGTTTTATACGATTATGAAGGAAGGGTTGACCGCATAGG
>RDYY01000005.1 GCA_004293505.1 Sphingobacteriia bacterium
ATAATTGATTTGTTCGGGTTGGGGTTTTCTGGCTTGGAACCTAAAACGGGCATGGTTTTCATGTACTACCTCCCAACCAAAATGCGCCAACACAGACAAGGTCAAATCAATATAAGGTTTGCTCTTCAAGTCATTTACTTCAATCACCACATCAGTGTTTGCTGTTGTGGCAAAAGCCATGAGCAATCCGGTCAAAAACTGGGAACTCATAGATCCATCTATTTGGATGCTGCGGGCTTGCAAAGGGCCTTTCACCTCCAAGGGCAATTTGCCACCCTGTGTGCTGACGCCAACACCCAATTGGGGCAAGACCTCGTCAAAAAAATCCATGGGGCGTTTCACCAAACTTCCCCTTCCCTGAATGGTCAAAGCTTGGTCAGACAAAGCTGCCAAGGGAGTAAACATGCGGATGCCCAACCCACTCTCCCCACAATCCAAGACCTTGGTTTGGGGATGAACACCTTGGGAGATGATGCGCAAACGCCCATCGGGTAGCGCGTCTACCTTGGCCCCTAATGCCTGGATCACCGACAAAGCTGCCAGGTCATCATCGGCTTTTCCGGGGCGAGACAAAATGGTTTCTCCTTGGTGCAACAAAGCAGCTGCACAGGCCCTTTGCATGGAACTTTTACTGGGCGGTGCTGGAATGGTTCCATTTACTTTACCTGGAACGATGGTTTCAACCATGGTGAACGAGCTTTTGAAAATCTTTCAACAATTGTTCTACTTGTACCAGCAACAAGGGCTGTACCACTCCCTGCCCTGTTTTTGCCAACAGCACAAAATGAATGTCCACCCCATTCGATTTTTTGTCCTTGACCAATACCTTGAATGCTTGGCGGGCATCAAAGTCAGAAAGGGTGGGCAGACCATAACGCTGCAACAAGCCCATGAGGGCTGTCAGGTCTTTGTAACCTTTGATATAGGCTGATACCCAAGCGGCAAAACTCATCCCTATGCTGATGGCTTCGCCATGGCTAAGCGCATATTTGTTTTCAATTGCATGCCCCAAAGTGTGGCCAAAATTGAGCAATTTCCTTTCGCCCTGTTCCAAAGGATCTTGGGTAATGACTTTGATTTTGATCTGAGCATTGCGTTTGACCAAACTGGCCAAATCGATTGGGTTCTTGCGGTAATGGTTGAGGGTATGGGTTTGCAAGTCCCGAAACATTTTGGCGTCTTTGATGGCGGCGTGCTTGATGATTTCAGCAAAGCCATTGCGCCACTCTGCCAAAGGAAGGGTCTTCAACAGGTTAAAATCATAGAGCAAAAAATGTGGTTGACGGATAAGCCCTACCATGTTTTTGTATTCTCCTACATCCACCCCATTTTTCCCGCCAATGGCAGCATCTACCATGGACAACAAAGTAGTAGGTACAAAACCAAAACGAATACCACGTTGATAAATGCCAGCTACGTAGCCGGTCAAGTCTGTTATGACCCCACCCCCAACACCCACCAAAGTGGATTGGCGATGGGCACCCATGGCCAACAAGCGGTCAATGACCACATCAACTGTTTGCTGCACTTTATAGGCTTCTCCCGCTTTGAGCACAATGGTATTCCAACCCTTGAACTTTGATTTGTGGGCAGCAAAGACATTTTCGTCGGTGACCAAAAAACTATCTGCTGGATTTGCCCATTTTTCCAATTGGGCAAAAGCGCCCTGCCAAATATATTGGGTCTTGGTGTCCATTAACTGTTCATGATTTTGTTTTGGTGCTGAATGCTTTCCATGTGTACAGCATCAAAATATTTGGTGATAAACTCTTTGCTCAAACCAATTTTTTCTCCCCTTGCATAGGCCCTTTCCAAAATGGCATTCCAACGATTGGTTTGTAATATGGTGATGTTGTTGTCTTTTTTGTATTGGCCAATTTGGTCGGCAATTTTCATGCGTTGTCCCAACAGCAACATCAGTTCGTCATCCAGTTGATTGATCTGAGCCCGCAATTTTTCCATGTTGGCATGGAGTTGTTCAGAGTCAATGTCTTCTTTGCGCCAAATGATGCCTTCCAACATGGCACCCATTTGTGCTGGGGTAATTTGTTGTTTGGCATCGCTCCAAGCATTGTCGGGATCTATGTGGCTCTCCACAATCAAGCCATCAAAATCCAAGTCAATGGCTTTCTGCGCCACTTCAGCCAAAATATCCCGGCGGCCACAAATATGAGAAGGGTCATTGATCAAGAGCATGCCTGGATGGCGGCGCTTCATTTCAATGGCCAAATGCCACATGGGTGCATTGCGGTATTCAGTATTGCCATAGGAACTAAATCCCCGGTGGATGAGGCCAATGTTTTCAATGCCTGCTTTGGCAACCCTTTCAACGGCTCCTATCCACAATTCCAAATCGGGGTTGATGGGGTTTTTGATCAAAACAGGTACGTTAACACCGCGCAAAGCATCAGCTACTTCTTGTACACTAAAGGGATTAACGGTGGTACGGGCCCCAATCCACAACACATCTACGCCAAAATGCAAAGCATCTTCAACTTGTTTTCCAGTGGCCACTTCTACGGCAACGGGCAAACCAGATATTTTTTTGGCTTGTTGCAACCAAGGCAATCCCTTGGTGCCCACGCCTTCAAAACTGCCCGGACGGGTGCGGGGTTTCCAAATACCTGCGCGCAGGATATCAATCTTTCCAGTGGCCGCTAACTGGCTGGCAGTGGCCAAAACTTGTTCTTCGGTTTCTGCACTACAAGGTCCAGAAATGACCAAGGGTCTTTTGGCCAAAATGGCGGTCAGGTCAAGGGGTGCTAAGCTTGTTTTTTCCATGTTGGTGTCTACTGTTGTTGTTCAAAGATGGTGTTGTGGGTTGATGGGTTATCCTTATCTCCTATCGGCGTCATTCATGCGAATGCTGCGGCCTTTGTATTTTTTGCCATCCAAGGCCCGGATCATTTGCTGGGCGGCGGAGGGTTCAATCTCAATCCAAGAATTCATGTCTTTCATGTCAATTTTTCCCAACACCTCTTTTCTCAGGTCACTCATGTCCAGGATGTATTGCAGAAAACTGGCTTTGAAAAATCCGTCCTTGGTACCCAAGTTGACAAAAAGCCTGGCATAGGCACCGCCTTTTTTGTAGGCTTTGCGGTTATCGCCTCGGCCAAAGTCTTTGGACTTGTCAAAGGCCTGGGGCTGGTCTTTTCTGCCCTTGTCTTTTTCGCGCAGGTTCAAATCAGCCGCATTTTCGTAATATTTCAAGAAGCGATCAAATTCCAATGCTGCAAAGCGTTTGAGGATATCGGCTTTGTCCAAGTCGGCAAATTTTTCTTCCAGCATGGGCACATAGGTTTCATAGTCTCCATGGCTCACATCAACTTTCAAAAGTTTGTCTACAAAATGAAAAAATTGTTTGCGACAAACATCCTTACCAGAAGGTATGTCTAAGCGGTGAAAAGGTGATTTGTTGATGCGCTCAATTTGCTTGAGTTTATAAGACTCCTTGGCGTGTACAATGGAAACGCAAATGCCCTGGTTGCCTGCCCGGCCAGTTCGGCCACTGCGGTGGGTATAGACTTCCACATCGTCGGGCAATTCGTAGTTGATCACGTGGGTAATCCCTTGCACATCAATGCCCCGGGCAGCCACATCAGTTGCAATCAAGAGTTGGAGGCTTTTGTCGCGGAACTGCCCCATGACGCGGTCGCGCTGGGCCTGGGTCAGGTCTCCGTGCAGGGCGTCAATGTCATAGCCCTCACGCGTTAATTTTTCAGAAATGTCTTGGGCATCAATTTTGGTTCGGGTAAAAATGATGCCATAAATACCTGGGTTAAAATCAATGATGCGCTTCAAGGTTTCGTAGCGGTGGTGGGCCGTGGTCACATAGTATTGGTGGTCTATGTTTTGGTTGACGGCATTCATTTTGCCAACCGTGATTTCCTTGGGCTCTTTCATGTAACGCTTGCTCACCTTTCTGATTTCAGGTGGCATGGTGGCACTGAAGAGCCAAGTGCTGTCCCGCTTGGGGGTATTCTTCAAAATGAATTCAATGTCTTCTTGAAAGCCCATGTTGAGCATTTCATCGGCCTCGTCCAAGACCACGTATTGGATTTCTTCTAGGTTGATGGCTTTTCTTTCGATCAAATCAATCAATCGACCGGGTGTAGCCACTACAATTTGAACCCCTCTTTTGATGTCTTTGATTTGCAAGCCAATGGATGTACCCCCATAAACAGCTACCACACTCACGTGGGGCATGTTTTGTTTGAAGAGGGTCAATTCATTCACAATTTGCATGCAAAGCTCCCGGGTGGGACAAACTACCAAAGCTTGGGGATGGCGAACTGTTTCATCTATGACTTGCAACAAAGGCAGGCCAAAAGCAGCTGTTTTGCCCGTACCGGTTTGGGCCAATCCAATGAAATCGGTGGTCCCACTCAGCAAAATGGGAATGGCTTGCTCCTGAATAGAAGTGGGGTGCTGATAACCCAAAGAAGAGACGGCTTGCAACAGCCTTTCTTCTATGCCTAAATCTTGAAATGTTGTCATCTGTTTGTTTTTGTGCGGACCTGGATCCGGCGGTGAAGGGCTCAACCCAAAATACGCCGAATCCCATTGGCGTGCTGAATGAGTTCCTGTAAATATTCTTTGTTTTCTTTTTCCAGACAAGCTTTGAATTTGCGCAATTGGCTGATGTGCTCATTCAGGACATCCAGAAGGTTTTCCTTGTTTTGTAAAAAAATGGGGACCCACATGTTGGGGTCGCTTTTGGCCAAACGGACTGTACTTTCAAATCCCCCACTGGCCAATTCAAAAATGGCTTCTTCTTCTCTTTCTTTTCCCAATACGGTATTGGCCAAAGCAAAAGAAGTGATGTGCGAAATATGGCTGATATAAGCAACGTGCATGTCGTGTTCATCGGCCTTCATGTACATCAAATGCATGCCCAAGTTTTGGTACAAATTTTCCACCCAAGTCAAAGCATCAGGGGCCGTGTTTTCGCGGTCGCAAATCACACAAGCTTTTCCTTGAAAGGCGCCTTGTACAGCTGCCAGCGGGCCGCTGTTTTCAGTACCCCACATGGGATGGGTAGCTACCCAACGGCCCCGTTTGGGATGGTTTTGGATGGCAGAGACCAGGTTGGCTTTGGTAGATCCCATGTCCAACAAAATGTGGCCTTGGGTTTGGTCCAACAAGGTTTGGGCCAAGGGCAAAGCCACATCAACTGGGGTGGCCAAAACCACCACATCCACCAGCGCCATCAAATCTTCCAGTGGCACAACTTGGTCCACAAGCCCTCTTTCCAATGCTTGTGCTGCGTGCAGCGCATTATTGTCTGTGCCTACCAATTGGGTAGCCAAGCCTTTGTTGCGCAGGGCCAAAGCCATCGACCCGCCCATCAACCCCAATCCAATGATACCTATTTTCATGTTATTTGTACTTGGGTTTTAATGCGTTGAATGGCTTCTTCCATTTTAGACAAGGGGCTGCACAAACTCACGCGTATGAAACGGTTCCCTGCCGATCCAAATATGCCACCAGGCGTGATGAAAACCCCAACAGCATGCAACCAATGGTCGCTGAAGGCAAAAGCATCTGTGGCATCGCTGGGTATTTTGGCCCAAGAAAAAAGACCTGCTTGTCCTGGAGCTGGTTCACAGCCCAATTGACGCAACAATTCTTCTGCTTTTTGCCGCCGCATGGCATAGGTCTCATTCAGGGAACGGTACCACTCAGGGCCTAAGTTCAGCGCAGCAATGGCTGCTTTTTGAACCGGCAAAAACATGCCACTGTCCATGTTGCTCTTAAAAGTCAAAACCTGTTGCACCACCGTTGCGGATCCCATGAGCATGCCCACGCGCCATCCCGCCATGTTGTGGCTCTTGCTCAAAGAATTGAGTTCAACTGCGGTGTCCAAAGCGCCAGGAACCGAAAAAATGCTGCTGGGGTCGGGGTTGCCAATAAAACTATAAGGGTTGTCGTGGCAAACCAAAATGTTGTTGGATTGACCAAATGCAATCAGTTGTTCAAAAACCCCTGTGGGCGGCAATTGCCCTGTGGGCATTTGCGGATAATTGACCCACATCATCTTGACCTTGCTCAAATCCAATTCAGACAATGCTGCCCAATTGGGCAGCCATTGGTTGCTTTCTTCCAAAGCATAAAAAACCGGCTCGGCCCCTGCCAATTTAACGGCTGATGCATATGTGGGATATCCAGGATTGGGCACCAACACTTGGTCTCCTGGGTTCAAATAGGTCATACACAAATGCAGGATGCCTTCTTTGGAACCCATCAAAGGCAAAACCTCTTTTTCAGGATCTAATATTACCCCATAAAACTGCTGGTACCATTTGGCCATGGCTTGTCGCAAAGCGGGAATCCCTTTGTAGGACTGATAAGCATGGGCTTGGGGATCGGCTGCTGTTGTTTGGAGCGCCATGACCACACTGGGGTCGGGGGGCAAATCCGGGCTTCCAATACCCAAATTCAATACGTTTTTACCCGCTTGGTTCAGGGTCTCAATCTCGCGGAGTTTCTGGGAAAAATAGTACTCCCCAATTCCATTCAAACGGTCTGCTGTTTTGCGCATCATCCTTTCAATATTTTTCCTTTTTGATAAATCCCAAATACTTTTAACTGGCTGGTACAAGCGGCCAAGGCAGTCAATACTTTTTGGAAGGATTGGGGCGATTCAAACTCCATGTCAGCGTAAAAACCATATTTAAAATGACTCCCGGGTATGGGCATGCTTTGCAATTTGCTCAGGTTGATGCCACCTTTGGCAATAAGGGCCAAGACCTTGGCCAATATGCCTTTGGAGTGATCGGTTTGAAAGTAAACAGAAGCTTTGTTGGCTTTTGCATCGGGCAAAACATCCGCTTTTCTTTTCAGTACCAAAAACCGGGTGATGTTGTTTTTCTGGGTTTGAATATCAGGCACCAAAACGTCTAAGTCGTACAGTTCAGCCGCCAATTTGCTGGCAATGGCGGCACTGTGTTTGTGCTTGTGTTGCTGCAAATGTTTGGCGCTAAGGGCCGTGTCTTCGGTCTCTACCAATTTGAAGCGGTGTGTTTCCAAAAAGTCCATGCACTGTAGCAGGGCCATGGGATGGCTTTTCACTTCCTTGATGTCGGCCAATTGAACCCCTTTGTTCACCAATAGGTTTTGGCTGATGGACAAATACACTTCTCCCACTACTTGCAATTTGGATTGGTGCAACAAATTGTAATTGGGCAGAATACTGCCTGCAATGGAATTTTCGATGGCCATGACAGCACCTGCCGACAGGGTTGGATCGCCAGCCCATTTGACCAGGTCCCTGAAATGGTCACAGGGAATAACTTCTACCTTTTTTCCAAAAAACAAACGCGCAGCCACTTGGTGAAAGCTGCCGGCATATCCTTGGATACAAATGCCTTGGGGAAGTGCTGAAGAAATATGGCTGTTGGGGTTCATGGTAAAAAAAAGGTCCCGGTTCATCACCGGGACCTTTGTATTTGAATGTGCTTTTGATTAGGCGTTTACAAACAGGACCCGGTTACTTTTTGCAAAGTAAAAATAGAAGAAATAAAACCAGTTGCCGGATGACTGCATATTGCAAATATACAACAATTTGCCGAAAATTGGGGTTTCCCTTTGTTGGGATAAAAAAAGCCCCTCCGTGGAAACGGAGCGGCCTCTAACGATTGCTTGCCATATGAAAATTCTTATTCAACAGGCGGGGGAGCAAGCACCCTGACCCTAGCGGGGCCTGTTGACCAATAATTACTTCTTGGTGGTGTCAACGGCAGCTTTAGCAGCAGTATCAACTGTTGCAGCAGCAGAATCAACAACAGGAGCAACAGCAGCAGTATCAGCTACAACAGCAGCAGAATCAGCGCTTACTTCTTTGTTTTCACCAGCACAGGCGGCGAAAGTACCGATGGCCAGAACCAATAACAGTTTTTTCATTTTTTTGATTTTTGGGATGAATGATTTGATGGTTAATACAGGGGAGTGAAAAAGGTAACCCGCCCTTGAAGAAAAAAGTCAAAAAAAAGAAAAAAAGCATTTTTGGGTTACTTTTATCCCCTTTCCGTATAAACAGAACAGATTGTGAGAGGTGAGTACCCAGAACAGGCCCTGCTGAAAGGATTGGCCAACAACGATTCGAAAGCGGTTGAAACGCTCTACAAGGAGCATTTTGGCATGGTACAGCATTTTGTTCTGAACAACAACGGTAGCTACGAAGAAGCGAGGGACATTTTTCAGGAAGCCATGATTGCCCTGTATGAAAAAGCACAGAGTGACAATTTTGTCTTGACCTGTCAAATTAAAACCTATGTATATTCCATATGCCGGCGCCTTTGGCTTAAACGATTACAACAACTGGGAAAATTTTCCCAGCCGATGGATGGCTTTGATGAGGTTGTTGCGGTGGAAGAAGACTTGGAAGCACATGAGAAACGCAACGCCGACTTTGCCATCATGGACCGGGCACTGAACAGTTTAGGAGAACCTTGTAAGGGACTATTGGAAGGATATTACTTGAAGAAAATGGACATGAACAGCTTGGCAAAAGATTTTGGATACACCAATGCAGACAATGCAAAAAACCAGAAATACAAATGCCTGATGCGTTTGAAAAAATTGTTTTTTGCGCAATACAATATAGGGGAGTAAGTCATGGATGATATTTTATTGTTAGAAGCCATAGAACGCTACTTGTCCGGTGACATGACCGAGACGGAAAAAGACTATTTTGAAAAGCTTAGGCGCGATACGCCAGAGGTTGACCAAATGGTGGTGGAACACCTCATGCTCCAACACCAGCTGGAAGCTTATGCTACCCGGCGAAACATTCGCCACCAACTGTTGGAAACCCATGCCCAACTTTTACAAACGGGTGAAATCAATGAAGGTGGTCCCGTGAGCAAAAAAGCGCAAATCATTCAACTTTTTCACCGGTACAAAAAAGTAACCGCCATTGCCGCTTCTGTGGGGGGTATCATTGCTTTGTTCATCAGTGGACTGGCTTTGTACTTTTCTTCCTCTGTCACCGATCCCAAATTAGAACAATTGGGCCGGGACTTAGAAGCGGTCAAACAAAAACAAAAAGTACAAGGCAGCATCATCAATGAAGTGAAAACCAAAATTCCCCAAAACGCTCGTTTTTTAAGCGGCGGATCTGGCTTCTTGGTGGAATCCAATGGATTATTGGTCACCAATGCCCACATCTTGCGGGGCACAGGCGCTGTGGTGGTCAACAACAAAGGAGAAGAATTCAAAGCTTCCATTGTCTATATTGACCACGAAAGGGATTTGGCCTTGTTGCAAATCAAAGACGAAGAGTTCAGCGCTTTGAAATTTTTGCCCTATACCGTAAAAAAGAGCAATGCCAATTTGGGAGAAGAAGTCTTTACCCTGGGTTATCCCCGCAACGAAATTGTATATGGCATGGGCTATTTAAGTGCCAAATCGGGCTTCAATGGTGATACCATGAGCTACCAAGTACAAATCAGCGCCCATCCGGGCAATTCAGGGGGGCCTGTCTTCAACAGAAACGGCGACATCATTGGTGTATTGAGTACCCGCCAAGCCCAAGTGGAAGGCATTACCTTTGTGGTCAAATCCGCCAATATCTTGCGTTTGGTAGCTGCCCTCAAAGTGGCCGACAGCACTTACCAGGATTTAAAGCTGCCGACCAAATCAGCATTGAATGGCTTGAACCGTGAATCACAAATCCAAAAACTGGAGGACTGTGTATTTTACGTGAAGGCTTATGGTAAATAATGCTTAAGCTCAGGCCCAAAGGCTCTGTGGATAAGCCCCTGCTGCCACTAAATTATCCAAGGATTGTTTTACGCCAGGCGCATCTTCTTTGTAGGTTACCCCAAACCATTGGGCAGAAGTAGGCAAGATTTTCAGTTGGCCCTTCCCAGATTGCACAAAATAATCAGCTACGGCTGGAATGAAAAACTCTGACTTGGCCTCCTGTCCTTTTTCATGTAAGAATTGAGCAAATCGTTCTTCGCACAAAGCAATAAAGCCTGCAGAGAAGCAGAAATAGTTCATGCTCACCAAACTTTCTTCTGACAAGGACTGGGTTCCTGTTTCGTCTTCAAAAACAATTTGCCCCTCTTGGCGATAAATTTTGGTTCTTTCTTTGATGCCAGTTAGGTTCAAAGATTCATCTGCCGTACAAACACCACGGCTCACGCTACCATTTTCGCTGAGGGTTTTATTCAAAGAATAGCCGACCAAAGCATATTGTTGGTCATTGACTTGACCCTGTAAAAATTCGGCTGCTTTTTCAAAAGCATCTTGCCCGTAAAAATCATCGGCGTTGATGACCGCAAAGGGTTCATTGACTTTGCCCTTGCAACAGAGGACGGCATGGGCTGTGCCCCAAGGCTTGGCCCGCTCGGCAGGAACAGGGTACCCATTGGTGAAAGCGGCCAGGTCTTGGTAAACATAGTCCGTAGCTATTTTGCCCGCCAATTTGGGTTCAAAAATGGCTTTGAATTGTTCCGCAAATTCTTCTCGAATGATGAAAACGACTTTTCCAAAACCAGCACGGATGGCGTCAAAGATAGAATAGTCCATGATGGTTTCACCTGCTGGACCAAAGGATTGAATTTGCTTCATGCTGCCGTAACGGCTGGCCATTCCAGCTGCCAAAATTACCAAAGTGGGCTTCATAGCGTATTTTTAGTGTTGCAAACCTATGGAAAAATTGATTGAGCCCCTACCCTGGAAAGGTCCCTGCCCTTGTCTCCCGCCTGAACCCTTGAGGACATGGGAATCCTTGGGTGTGGCGGCCGATGTTTTGCGCTTAGACCGGATCCACCCAGATTGGGGTGGGAACAAATGGTTCAAATTGCGGCACCATTTAACAGAGGCCAAGCGATTGGGGGCCAGTACATTGGTGAGTTTTGGCGGCATTTATTCCAATCACCTCTGGGCCCTGGCTTCAGCTGGCAAAGCCTGGGGATGGCAAACAAAAGCCTTTTTAACAGGACATCCACCCAGTACCAACCCATTAATGGAAAAGGGCATGTCTTGTGTTTTTGTCAGCAGAGGGGAATTTGAAGATCACAGCAAAATACAATCCAAATGGGAGCAGGCAGGTGAATATTGGATCCCCATGGGAGGAAGTGGCCTGCTGGGAATCAAAGGTGCGGCCACCATTTTAAATGAGGTGGATCTTAGGCCCTATTCTCACATCATTTGTGCCACTGGAACAGGGACAATGGCCATTGGATTGGCCACACAAATATTGACCCACCAAGTGGTTTGGGGCTTACCCGTGTTAAAAAACTGGGCTTTGGCAGAGGAACAAAAATTCCGTTTTTTACCTGTTGAACGACAAAAAAACCTTGTTTGGAAAAACCGAGACAACATGGGTCGATATGGAAAAGCCCAACCTGCGCTGTTGGATTTCATGAACCAATGGCAGGCCCAAACAAGCATAGAAACTGATTTTATTTATACAGGGAAATTGTTTTGGGCAGTTGACCAAATGATCAAAGAAGAAGAGCTTGAAAAAGGGAGTAAGATTTTGGTGGTGCACAGTGGGGGCTTGGCCGGAAACCGTTCTTTGCCCCAAGGCAGTTTGCGTTTTTAGGCCATGCAAACTGCCTAAAGGGCTTTTAGTTGCACCGCAAAAACTTTTTCAAAGTTTTTCTTCAGTTTGTATTTTACCTCATCTACCTCCAAGGCTTTGCCCAATTCCAAGTGCATGGAAGCAACGGCTTTGCCTTGGATCCCACAGGGGACAATGTGTTCAAAATAAGACAAATCGGTATTGATGTTCAGGGCAAAACCGTGCATGGTGATCCACCGGCTGCATTTGATGCCCATGGCACAAATTTTCCTGGCCTTCCCTTTTACATGAGGGTCTAACCATACCCCAGTTTCGCCGGGGCTGCGTTCACCCTTTAAGCCATAATCAGCCAAGGTCAAAATGATGACTTCTTCTAAGGAGCGCAAATACCAACCCAGGTCAGTCTTGAATTTTTCCAAGTCCAAAATGGGATAGCCTACCAATTGACCGGGTCCGTGAAAAGTGATGTCTCCTCCCCTGTTGATGTGAAAAAATTCAATGCCCTTTTCCAAGCGATCTGCTGTAGAAATCAAAACGTGTTCTGCTTTGCCATTTTTACCCAACGTGTAAACGGGCGGATGTTCCACCAATAAAAAATGGTGCTGGGTTGGAACGGCTTGAGGGTCTGTGGTGCCCAACTGGTCTTGCCGAAACAACACTTTGATGTCAGTATTCTTCTTGAGCAAGGTCTCTTGCTCATCCCAAACAGCTTGAAATGAACGTTTACCCAAATCCTGAAAACAAACCGTTTGGTGCATGGTGCAAACTTAGGCAATAAAAAAATTAGTTTTGTGGCATGCAGACCAATACAGAACAGGTAGGAGAAGAGGGTTCAGAAGACCTGTACGAAAGAAAAGTATTTTGGGTAGACAAAGGGCAAGAGCCCTTCAGGATTGACAAATGGGTACAAATGCACTTGGAGGGCGCCAGTCGGAACAAAGTGCAAAAAGGGATTGAATCAGGGTTTCTAACGGTCAATGGGAAACCAGTAAAAAGCAATTACAAGATTCGCCCGGGTGATGAGATTGTCTTGATGAGTTTGGTATCATCCGAACAAAGCCAACTCCTACCCGAACCCATGGACCTGAACATTGTATATGAAGACGATTGTTTACTGGTCATCAACAAGCCCGCCAATCTAGTGGTGCACCCAGGCGTGGGCAATTACAGTGGCACTTTGCTCAATGGCATCGCCCATTATTTGCTGCAACAAATCCCAGATTTGGATGAAGACAGTTTGCCGCGTTTTGGATTGGTGCACCGCATAGACAAAAACACCACGGGACTCATGGTGGTGGCCAAAACAGGAGAAGCAGCGGCACATTTGGCCAAGCAATTTTTTCACCACACCGTTCATCGCCAATACCAGGCGTTGGTCTGGGGAAATGTAGAAAATGACCAGGGCACCATCAATGCCAACTTGGCCCGTCACCGACAACACCGAAAAATTTTTGATGCCTATCCAGAGGGGGAAACGGGCAAGCATGCCATTACCCATTACCAAGTGGTAGAGCGCTTTAACTATGTCACCCTGGTCCAATGTCAATTGGAGACGGGCCGAACCCACCAAATCAGGGTGCATTTAAAACACATAGGCCACACCCTGTTCAACGACAGCGAATATGGTGGAGACCGCATTTTAAAAGGTACTATTTATACCAAATACAAACAGTTTGTAGACAATTGTTTTTCTGTTTGCAACCGTTGTGCTTTGCATGCCAAAACCTTGGGATTCAAGCACCCAAAAACAGGACAGGACATGTTTTTTGAACTCCCTTTGCCAGCAGACATGGAAGCCATTTTGGAAAAATGGCGAACCTATACCCAAGCCAAACCATTGTCCGCCGATGGGGAATAGGGTTCATGGGTCTGCTGGGCTTATCTTTTGTTGGAAGCAAACATCCCTTTATCTTCATGCCGAAAATGAATACCATGCGTTGGACACTATCAGACATTGAATCCATATATGCTTTACCCCTTTTGACTTTGGTGCAAAAAGCTTCGGCCATTCACCAAACCCACCAGGACCCCCAAGAGGTTCAAGTGTGCACTTTGTTGAGCATCAAAACGGGCGGTTGTTCTGAGGACTGTGCCTATTGTCCCCAAGCTGCCCGCTACCAAACCGACATCAACGTGCAAGCTTTGATGAAAAAAGAAGATGTGTTGGCCTATGCAGAAAAGGCCAAGGCGGCTGGGAGTACCCGGTTTTGCATGGGTGCGGCTTGGCGCGAAGTCAGGGACAACCGCGATTTTGACCGTGTCTTGGAAATGGTAAAAGGTGTTAACCAGATGGGGATGGAAGTATGTTGCACACTGGGTATGTTGACCGCCGAACAAGCACAGAAACTAGCGGATGCCGGTTTACATGCTTACAACCACAATTTGGACACGAGCAAAGAACATTATGGAGACATCATCACCACCAGAACCTATGAAGACCGCTTGGAAACCTTGGAGAATGTTCGACAAGCGGGCGTTACCGTTTGTTGCGGTGGCATCATAGGATTGGGAGAAACCCACCAAGACCGGATCCAAATGCTGCACACCCTTAGCAACCTGCCCAAAGTGCCCGAAAGTGTCCCCATCAATGCCTTGGTGCCCGTCAAAGGCACACCCCTGGGTGAAAACAGCAAAGTAGACATTTGGGACATGGTGCGCATGATTGCCACAGCCCGTATTTTGATGCCCCAAACCATGGTCAGGCTCAGTGCTGGCCGCAACGACATGAGCATTGCGGAACAAGCCCTGTGTTTTTTGGCTGGGGCCAATTCCATTTTTGCAGGGGATAAATTATTGACCACCCCTAACCCAGCATTTGACGAAGACCAAGCCATGTTTGAGTTGTTGGGATTAAAGCCCCGCGTAGCTTTCAAGGAAGAACCCGAGGCTGCTGAAGCCCATGCTTGATAAGAAAATCCTAAAATAAGTTGACGCTAGGGCAGACTAAACACTGTTGCATTAATTTGTGCCTAATTTCTATTGCATGAAACAAACCCTGTTGGTCCTTTTGGGCATAAGCGTTGTTGTGTTGGCATGGGGACAAGACCATGTTTCACGCCAATGGTATTTGTTGGACCGAGATACCGATGGTTACCAAGGCATCAGCCTGGACAAAGCTTATCGCTTATTGGACTCTATGCAAAGGAAACCCCGAAAAGTTGTGGTGGCCATTTTGGATTCCGGCTTGGACACCTTGCACGAAGACCTGCGGACAAAAATTTGGCGCAACCCCAAAGAAATCCCTGGCAATGGCATAGACGACGACAAAAACGGCTACATAGACGATCTCATGGGATGGAATTTTATTGGTGGCAAAAACGGCCAAAACATAGAGAAAGCGGGGGATGAAAAAGTACGGCTTTACCATCGTTTCAAAACCAAATTTGACCAGCCAAATCTAGACACCCTTGCTTTCACTGCCAGAGAGAAAGAATTGTACCGCCAATGGAAAAGGGCTTCTGATGGGCTCAATTTCAGCGAGGCCGAAAAAGAGACCGTTCAATACATGGAAATGGCAGCCCGTTCCTTGAACCGCATAGACCGACTGCTTCAAGAAGAAATGCGCCGCAAAGAGTTTAGCCTGCAAGAAATGGAAGCTTTTGAACCCAGTTCCAAAATGGGCAAGGAAGCCAAGATGGCGTATGTGCGGTTGATTCAATTGATGGAATTGGATGGAGAAGAAAAAAA
>RDYY01000478.1 GCA_004293505.1 Sphingobacteriia bacterium
TGTGCAAACCGATACCCGCGCTTTACAAAAAGGTGATTTGTTTTTTGCCCTGAAAGGCCCCAATTTCAATGGTAATTTGTTTGCTGTGCAAGCATTAGCAGCTGGCGCCGCTTATGCGATCATTGATGAAGAGATAGATAGTGCATTCGTGGATGGTATTGAAACTGTTCAAACCAATGGAGAAAAATCTTCAGCGCATGCTCCCAATGGTCGCTTGATTGTAGTGCCAGATGTACTCACTGCTTTACAGGACTTGGCCCGTCACCACCGCCAACAATTTACCATTCCCTTTATTGCCATCACGGGCAGCAATGGCAAAACCACCAGCAAAGAATTGATGGCAACGGTTTTGTCTTCGCATTTCAAAACCCATACCACGGTTGGCAATTTGAACAACCACATAGGTGTACCCCTGACTTTGTTGCGAACACCACTGGACGCCCAAATGGCCGTGATAGAAATGGGGGCCAACCACCAAAAAGAAATTGAAAGCTATTGTCGCTACACCCTGCCCGAGGCTTGAAAGGTGTGGCTCCGGTACAAAATCAGGGTGCTGCAACGCAACAAGGATTGGTCTTTGCTTATGCCAACTACGATTACCTGGTACCCATGCGCGCAGGGCTGCAACAAGTAGTCTTGTATGGAGATACGGAAACTGAACAATTCTTGGTTGAAAAAAACCAAGTAGAAACAAGTGGTCAAACACAGCACCATGTAGATGGTCAAATACAACCCAAGAAGAGCAACACAGAAGTCGTAAATGTCCTGGGCCGCATGGTAGAACAAGAACCTTTTTTGACGGTGGAGATCACAAGAAACTATGCGAACCTTTCAACAGCCCCATGGACCATTGCTACCCAATTGGTGGGCGATTACAACCTACCCAATGTTTTGTGCGCGGTAGCCATCGGCCAATACTATGGCGTGCCCAACGAAAAAATCAAAGCAGCCATTGAAGCCTATGCCCCGTCCAACAGTCGCTCTCAATTGATCACCCGCGGCACCAATAAAATTGTATTGGATGCTTACAATGCCAATCCTTCCAGCATGGCAGCAGCCATTAAAAATTTTGCCACGGTTCATGCCAACAACAAGGTTTTGCTTTTGGGTGGGATGATGGAATTGGGCGAGGAAAGCCTGGCCGAACACCAGCAATTAGTGGCCTTGCTGCAACAATACTCCTGGACCCAAGTGGTTTTGGTGGGAGGCGATTTTGGCCGCATCAACCATCCCTATCTGTACTGTGCCAATGCCGCTGAAGCCAAGGCCTGGATGG
>RDYY01000076.1 GCA_004293505.1 Sphingobacteriia bacterium
AGCAGCCGAGTTGGACCGGGAAAAGATTGACTATTTGCACCAAAACTATCCCTCCTTAAAAGACAAGATTTGGGAAGGTGATTTTTTGGACATGCCCCTTCCATTTTCTGGTCAATTTGGCCTGGTGGGCAATTTCCCCTACAACATTTCCACCCAAATTGTATTCAAATTATTGGAATGGAAAAACCAAGTACCCTTTGCCCTGGGCATGTTTCAAAAAGAAGTAGCAGAAAGAATTGCGTCGGGCCCAGGTTCCAAAGCCTATGGCATTTTGACCTGGGCATGTTTCAAAAAGAAGTAGCAGAAAGAATTGCGTCGGGCCCAGGTTCCAAAGCCTATGGCATTTTGAGTGTATTGACCCAAGCTTTTTACCAGGTTGAATATTTATTTGATGTGCCTCCTACTGCTTTTCAACCACCTCCCAAAGTCATGAGCGGGGTCATTCGCTTGGTGCGCCGAGAAACCCCAGAACCCATGGCATCCGAAAAACAATTTTTCATGTTGGTGAAAGCGGCTTTTAACCAAAGGCGTAAAATGTTGCGCAACCCCTTGAAACCTTTTTTCTCAGCAGCTGTTTTGGCTGAACCTATTTTCACCAAACGCCCGGAACAATTGTCGGTGGCCGATTTTGCCGCTTTGAGTTTCCGGCTCAATACTTGATATGGCCAATGTTGTTTTGATCACTGCCCCCGTGCATCCTTTTCTTCCCGCATATTTAACAGAAAAGGGTTTTGAGGTAAGGTATGCGCCCAAAGCCCAATGGGAAGACCTGGTCCACACATTGGACAAAGTAGTGGGGCTTATCCTTACCACACGCTTGGTCCTGTCTGCCGATCGCATGGCTCTGTTTCCCCAGTTGAAATGGATTGGTCGTTTGGGCAGTGGCATGGAATTGATTGACCAAGTTGCGGCCACCACAAGGGGCATAGTCTGTGAGAGCAGCCCCGAAGGGAATGCACCTGCTGTAGGCGAACAGGCATTGGGCATGCTCTTGTCCTTGCTGCACAAGATCCATTCCAGCCAAGCAGAAGTGCGACAAGGCCTGTGGATCAGGGATGCCAACCGCGGAACAGAACTGGGGGGCAAAACCCTTGGCATCATTGGATATGGACACACAGGACAGGCATTTGCAAAAGTCTTACAGGGTTTTGGTGTCAAGATTTTGGCCCACGACAAATACAAGACAGGTTTTTCATCCGAACAAATACAAGAGAGCAGTTTAGCCGAAATCAAGCAATCAGCTGATGTCATCAGTTTTCATTTGCCCTTGTCAGCCGAAACCCACCATTATGCCAGCGCATCATTTTTTGCAGGCTTGGCTAAATCACCTTATTTGATCAATACCTCTCGCGGGTCTGTGGTGGACAGCGCCGCTTTGTTACTGGCCTTGCAAAATGGTCAGCTGCAAGGGGCCGCATTGGATGTCTTGGAAAAAGAGCCCCTGACAGAAAACAAAGGGAGCGAAAAAGAGACCGTGGACAGTCTCTTGGCCCTGCCCCAGGTCTTGGTGACCCCTCACATAGCAGGATATTCCCACGAAGCGTTTGAACGCATGGCCCGGGTTTTGGTGAAAAAACTGGGGATTTAGGCTTTGTTTCTGCCTTTTTATTATTTTTGAACAGTGCAACGCTACAGTCCGCTGTGGCGTTGTATTTTTTTTGACCTTCTTAAAGCAATTGCCATGAGTGAAGCCAACATGTACGTGACCAAAGAGACCTTTGACAAAATGCGGGAGGAACTCCAAAAAATGAAATCGGTGGATCGGCCAGCCGCCTCCAAAGCCATTGCTGAAGCCCGCGAAAAAGGGGACTTGAAAGAGAATGCAGAATACGATGCTGCCAAGGAAGCCCAGGGCATGTTGGAAGCCAAAATCAAACAATTGGAAGGTGTGATCGCCAATGCCAAGATTGTGGACACCAATACCATCGATACCAGCAAGGTGAGCATTTTGACCAAAGTGACCATCACCAACATGGCTACCCAAAAAACAGTTACCTATCAAATTGTAGGCGAGAAAGAAGCAGACCTGAAAGCTGGAAAAATTTCTGCCAGTTCTCCCATTGGCAAAGGCCTGTTGGGTAAGCTGGTAGGTGAAGTAGCCGAAATCCAAGCACCCAATGGTATTTTGCGTTTTCGGGTAGACCAGATTACCATTTAAACTTTTAGCACAGATTGCCTAACATGACCCTTTTCAGTAAAATCATATCCGGCGCCATCCCCAGCTATAAAATTGCGGAGGACGAAAAATTCTATGCCTTCTTGGATATTTTTCCCCTGGCCAAGGGGCATGTATTGGTGGTTCCCAAAACGGAGACAGATCGTTTTTTTGATTTGGATCCCATTTATTTATCTGAACTATTGGTTTTTGCCCAGCCCATTGCCCGGGCCATTGAAAAAACCTTTCCCTGTAACCGTTGTGGCCTAAGTGTTATAGGCTTAGAAGTGCCCCATGCGCATGTGCATTTGGTGCCCATTTTCAGTGCCGATGATTTAAATTTTACTCGACCCAAGCTCAGTTTAAGTCCTGCTGAATTGGCATCCATCCAAGCCGAATTGGTGCAAGCCCTTTCCAACCTCCCTTAAGGTTTCTTGAGTCGTTCCGGATGGGCCGATAAAAAATCTTCCCAACTGTTTTTCTTCTTCTTGGTGTTAGGTTTTCCTGGACTTGCATTGGATACAGCGGCTACCAAGGTTTTGTTTTGTTGCAAATAATGGCAGTAGGCTATGGCCAAAGCATCGCTGCTGTCGTAACCAGCGGGTTTGGTGTCCAACCCCAACAAATGCTGCAACATCTTCCATACTTGGTCTTTGTCAGCATTCCCGTTCCCAGTGATGGATTGCTTGATCTTTTTAGGGGCATATTCGGTTACCGGTATGCCCGTTTGCATGGCAGCTGCGATGGACACACCTTGGGCCCGACCCAATTTGAGCATGCTTTGTATGTTTTTGCCAAAAAAAGGAGCTTCAATGGCAAACAAATGCGGTTGGTGGGTTTTGACCAAACCAGTTATGGTGCGGTGAATGGTTTCTAATCGAGCGTAAATGTCTTTCTCTTTGGTCAATTTCACTGCCCCCATTTCAACCAAATGGGGCTTGCCTTGCTGTATGGCCAAAACGGCAAATCCCATGACTTGGGTGCC
>RDYY01000006.1 GCA_004293505.1 Sphingobacteriia bacterium
GGTGGCATGGACTATTTCATTGATAACCGCAATACCCTTTCATTGAGTGCCAATTACAACAGGGGGCAGTTTGACAACGAACAAGGCCAGCGCGTAGATTCTACCATCAATGGCACTCCCAGTTCCTTTACAGACATCATCACCAATACTTCAGCCCGTTTCCAGAACCTGGGGACCCAATTGAGTTTCAAACACAATTTTACCAAAACAGGGCACAATATTTCGGCCGATTACAACTACAACAGCAGCAAAAACAGCAACTTATCTGATATCAGGAGTTTCACCAATGCGGTAAATGGCACACCCAAAAACAGCCTTTTACAAAAAGGCGCTGGTGATGGATCCACCACCAACCACACTGCACAAATTGATTACGAAAACCAATTGACGGATGATTCCAAATTGGAAGCAGGTGCACGGGCAGCCATTCGGGACTTCAACAATCGCTTGGATCAATTCAGGTTCTTCCCTGCTGTGAATGACTATGTTTTGGTGCCTGGCATCAGCAGCCGGTACAAATTCAACGACCAAGTTTATGCGCTCTATACCTCTTATAGCTTCAAGAAAAACGGTTGGAGCTATCAATTGGGTTTAAGGGCTGAAAGTTCTAATTATACAGGAACTTTGTTGAACAACAAGGGCGCCGATTCTGCCGGTTTTAAAGTGACTTATCCCCTCTCCCTTTTCCCCAGTGCTTTCATCACCTATAAAATCAATGACAAGCAAGACTTTCAAGTCAACTATTCTCGGAGGGTTAATCGACCCAATTTTTTCCAGCTCACGCCCTTCCCGGATTATACCGATCCCCAAAACATCAATGTGGGTAACCCAGGCTTGCGCCCAGAGTTTACCAATTCATTTGAAATGTCTTGGAACAATGCTTACAAAAAGGGGTCTAATTTCTTGGCCACCGTTTATTTCAAATACTCTACAGACTTGATCACCCGGTATGTTTACCGTGACAAAAACCAATTGGTACCCACCGACAGCGCTTTTTTCACCTCTTTCATCAACGCCAACAATGCCTACAATTATGGCTTGGAATTGACCAATAAAATGCCCATTACCAAATGGTGGGAATTGACGGTCAATGTGAATATTTTCAATTCTGTCATCAATGCCAATTTACCCAACGAACCAGCCGTTCAACAACAGCAATGGAGCGGATTTGCCAAGTTCAACAATACTTTTAAAGTAGCCAAGGGCTGGAGCATCCAGTGGAGTGGTGATTACCAAGCCAAAACCGTTCTGCCTCCCGGCGGCGGCGGTGGTGGTGGCCGTGGGGGTGGTTTTGGTGGTGGCGGCATGATGTTTGGTGGTGGTCCTCAAACAGGTGCCCAAGGTTTCAACCTGCCCCGTTTTGGATTTGACATGGCCATCCGCAAAGAATGGACTTGGAAAAATGGTCAAAGTGGTAACCTCACTTTTAGCATGAATGACATTTTCCGCACCCAACTTTTCGAATCCTATTCAGAAAGTTCTTTCTTCAACCAAGTGACCTCTCGCAGAAGGGATCCACAAGTATTGCGAATCAACTTCAGCTATCGCTTTGGCAAATTTGACGCCACCCTCTTCAAGCGCAAAAACACCAAGGCCGACCAGTCTGGTGGCATGGACATGATGGGCGGTCAAGGTAGACCCTAAACCTACCCTACTTAAGTTAAATGGAGGTGCACAACATGCACCTCCATTTTTCGTTTAAAAAGAGCCATGGAGAGAAAAAGAGTATTTGTAGACAGCCCCCGTCACCAGGGAATGCGAAAAAAACTAGTGGATGAATTGCGGCAGAAAGGAATCACCAATGAGGCTGTTTTGGCTGCAGTTCAATCTGTACCCCGTCATTTTTTTCTGGACACGGCTTTTGAAGACATTGCCTACGAAAACAGGGCCTTTCCGATTGCAGCCCAACAAACCATTTCTCACCCCTACACTGTTGCTTACCAAACACAATTACTTGAGGTGGCTAAATTCCAAAAGATTTTAGAAATTGGGACGGGCAGCATGTACCAATCCGTGGTGTTGTCGGCCTTGGCCCCCAGTGCTACCATATTTACCATTGAAAGACAAAAAGAACTCTTTGATGCCCAATCAAAACTGGCCTTTAGGACACCCAAATACCTGAACATCAAAACATATTACGGGGATGGCTTTGCAGGGTTAAAAGCCTATGCTCCCTTTGACCGCATTTTGGTCACTGCCGCAGCGCCCTTTGTACCTCCAACATTGTTGGACCAACTAAAAGTCGGCGGCAAATTGGTGATCCCAGTGGACGAGGCAGACCAATTACAGCGGATGTTGCGCATCACCAAGCAAGCCGATGGCAGCTTGTCAGAAGAAAGTTTTGAAGCTTTTTCCTTTGTGCCCATGTTGCAGGGCAAGAACAAATGACGGGTTTAGTTTCTCAGCCCCAAACTGGCAATGATTCCATCGATGCGAGCTACCAACATGGCTTGTTTGGCATCAAACGCTGCTTTGTCATTTAAGTCAGTTTTTACACTGAAATAAAATTTGATCTTGGGCTCGGTACCAGAGGGCCTAGCAGAAATTTTGCTGCCATCTGCAGTGATGAATTGCAAAACATTGCTTTTGGGCAATGAAATGTCCCAGGTTTGTCCCGTTAGCAGGTTTTTGCCTTTTTGCATTTGGTAGTCCAACAGGGTTTCCACCGCTGCCCCATTGATGTGTGTAGGGGGAGATTGGCGATACCCTTCCATCATGGCAGCAATTTCTTTTTGACCGTTCATGCCTTTTTTGGTAATGCTGATCAGGGTCTCGTAATAAAAACCATATTGCAAATAGAGGGAAATCATTTTGTCAAAAAGGGTCTTGCCCTGTTGTTTTTCATAGGCAGCCATTTCACACATCAGGGCCACAGCACTCACAGCATCTTTGTCCCTTACTTGGTCGCCAATCATCAAACCAAAACTCTCTTCGCCACCAATCACATAGTTTTCCTTCCCTTCCAATTCTTTGATTTTTTCTGCAATCCATTTGAACCCTGTCAACACATTGTAGCAATTCACCCCATTTTGGCGGGCTACTTCATTGATCATTTCAGTGGTCACAATGGTGGACACTACCATGTCGTTGGCTTGGGCAATGCCTTTGGCTTTGCGGGCTTCGATCATGTAGGCAAATGCCAAAACAGCCGTTTGGTTGCCATTCATCAATACCCATTCGCCGTGGTGGTTTTTAACACCGATGCCCACCCTGTCCGCATCAGGATCCGTGCCCAATAAAATATCGGCATCCAAATTTTTGGCTGTTTTCAAGCCAATGGACATGGTTTCACTTTCCTCGGGGTTGGGGTATTCTACGGTAGGGAAATTACCATCAGGAGTGGCTTGTTCTTGCACAACGTGGACTTGGCGAAAGCCAAATTTTTCCAGGACTTTGGGCACCAATTGAATACCCGTTCCATGGATGGGGGTATAGACTATTTTTAAATCAGCTTGTTGTTGGATGACCTCAGGGTAAACACTCAAGCCTGCGACCATCTTTAAATAAGCTTCATCCATTTCTTGTCCCATCACCTGGATCAAGTCTGCGCCTCCCTCCCATTTTACTTCATCTACTGACCCAATGGCTTCTACTTCGGTGATGACATTTTTATCGTGGGGCGGCACCAATTGCCCCCCATCGTTCCAATAGGCTTTGTAACCATTGTATTCTTTTGGATTGTGCGAGGCGGTGCACACCACACCAGCCGCACAGCCCAAATACCGGATGGCAAAACTGAGTTCTGGCGTGGGGCGAAGGGCATCAAAGAGATAGACCTTGATGCCATTGGCGGCAAATACCGACGCCGTTGTTTCAGCAAAAAATCGGCTGTTGTTGCGGCTGTCGTGGGCAATGGCTACTTGGATCTTGCCAGCTGTAATTGTTTTTTTCAAGTAATTGGCGAAGCCTTGGGTGGCCATGCCAATGGTATACTTATTGACCCGGTTGGTGCCTACACCCATCAAGCCGCGCAAGCCCCCTGTGCCAAACTCCAAGTTGCGGTAAAAAGCATCTGCCAATTCATCGGGTTGTTGGGTGGCCAACTCCTGGATGGTTTTTTTTGTTTGGGCGTCGTAGTTTCCATTGAGCCAAATATTGATCCTTGATTGAATGGCAGCATCCATTGTATGTTGTTTTTTAGATGAACAATTTTAAAGCATTCCTACCAGAACTCAAATTTCTGTGTAGTTATTGTACCGATACCCCCAGCACTTCTTGGCCATTTGTCTCTACTTCAATGTGTTGTTGGGGCGTAGTAGAAACGGACATGCCCACCACATCGGGTTTGACAGGAAAAGTCCGGTGCATGCGCTCTACCAGGACCAAAGTGGTAATAGAAGCGGGTTGAAATGCCAAGACAGGCTTTAACGCATACAACAATGTTTTACCAGAATTGGCTACATCGTCAATCAAAACGACGTGTTTTTGGGTCAAAGACAAATTGGTGGATATGTTTACTGCTTCGGGTAGGGATTTGTTTAATCCCACTTCTATGATGTCCAAAACTTGGGGCAAATGTGATTGTAGCAGGGGCAAGAATTGCCTGGCTAAAATGCTGCCACCAGGCGCCACACCCAGCAAAACCACCGGCAAATCGGAATGGCTTAATTTTTCTGCTATTTCCAAAGCCATGCGGGACAATTTAACCCGGGCTGCACTTTGGTCCATGATGTATTTTTTCTGGGACATGTAGAAAGATTGCCTTCAAATCTACCACAAAAACGGGCGCAATAAAGTACCCAAGAGAGAAATCACTTAATTTTAGGGCACAATTTTTCCCATGTCATATCTACCCCAAATTTTCTTTCTCTTGTTGAGTACTGTGGCTGTGTTTGCCTTTACCAAAAAAGCAGGTGAGATCAAAAGAAATATTGCTTTGGGCAGGCCAGAAGCCTTTTTGGACCAGAAAAGCAAAAGGTGGCAAAATGTGTTGCTCTTGGCCTTGGGTCAAAAGAAAATGTTTGCCAACCTACCTGTGGCCATCATGCACTTTTTTCTTTACGTGGGATTCTTGATCATCAATTTAGAAGTATTGGAAATTGTTCTGGATGGCATATTGGGCACACACCGACTCTTTTTGCCTTATTTGGGAAATGCCTATGCTTTTTTCATCAATGTTTTTGAATGGTTAGCTGTTTCAGTGTTGGTTTTTTGTGTGTTTTTCTTGGCCCGACGCAATGTTCTTAAAGTAAAAAGATTGGTGCACAAGGACTTGGTGGGTTGGCCCCGTTCCGATGCCAATTATATTCTGGTCACAGAAATTGTCTTGATGACCTTGTTCCTGACCATGAATACCACCGACTTGGTTTTGCAAAGCAAGTCTGCCCCCCATTATTCGCCCACGGGTGATTTCTTTTGGTCCGCTATGTTTACACCCTTGTTGCAAGATTGGTCAATTGAAAATTTGGTCATCTTAGAAAGGGTGGCTTGGTGGCTGCACATTGCAGGCATTTTTGCTTTCCTCAATTATTTGCCCTATTCCAAACATTTGCACATTGTATTGGCCTTCCCAAATGCCTATTTTGCGCGCTTGGACAGCACAGGAAAAATGCACAACATGCCGGCGGTGCAAAACGAAGTACTGTATGCCATGCAACCCGAATTGGCCCCAACCGATGCAGCGCCCCCTGCACGCTTTGGTGCCAAGGACGTACAAGACCTGAGTTGGAAAAGCCTCATGGATGCTTACAGTTGTACAGAATGTGGGCGTTGCACCGATGCCTGCCCAGCCAACGCTACGGGTAAACTGTTGAGCCCCCGTAAAATCATGATGGCTACCCGGGACCGTTTGGAAACGGTTGGAAAAATAATGGCAACCAACAAAGGAGAATTTGTACCTGACAACAAGTCTCTTTTGCACGACTATATTTCTGTGGAAGAGTTACGGGCTTGCACCACTTGCAATGCCTGTGTAGAAGAATGTCCCGTGAGCATTTCGCCCTTGGACATCATTTTGGAACTGCGCAGGTCTTTGATCATGGAGGAAAGCAATGCCCCCCAAGAATGGAACGGGACCTTCAGCAACATTGAAAACAATTTTGCCCCTTGGAAATTTTCACCAGATGAAAGGGACAAGTGGGCCACTGAAATGGGCTAAAAAGAATCGGTTTGCGCCATGCGCCAAGCTTGGATACAGGCTGAAAGGACAAATACCAACCCCATGACCAGGTTCAATTTTTGTTGTCCATTTTGAAGTCGACTGACCCAAAAACGTCCCGCATACATGTACAGGGCCAGTCCAGAAATGGTTCCTGCCCCAGCGCCCAGGGTAAAAACCCAAAAAGCAGCGGCGTTAGAAGGCAAAACCTGGTGTTGCAAAAAAACAGTGGTCCACAAAATCCAAAAAGGGAGTTGCAACGGATTCAAGCAACTCATGATGCTACCCAACCAAAACCGATGGGTGCTATTGTTTAAAAACACCGGGGCTTTTGCTTGACCATCCGGTTGGGGCTTGCTCCGCAAAGCCAAGATACCCAGTACCAAAAACAAGACAACCGTTCCCCAGCCCAACACTTGGAACCACCAACTGTTTTGCAATACCCAGTCGGTTCCCATCAAGGCCAAACGCAAGTAGACCATTTCCACCCAGGTAACACCCAGTGCATACAACCATGCTTGGCGCATGTTTTCACGGACTGCAATTTGGGTAGCCGTTACGCTCATGTTGCCCAAGGGCAATTGTCCCAAAAAACTCAACAACCAGCCATAAAAAAACAAGCTAAACACTGCCATTCAACAAAGTAAAGGATTCGCCCCATAGTTTGTATTTTTGACAAAAGATTGACTATGCAGGTAAAATCGGTAGCAGAAATGGCCGCAGCAGGAAAAACCCCAGAGATTTTGTTTTGGGTGGGTTGTGCCGGAAGTTTTGACCAAAGGGCCCAAAAAATCACCAAAGCATTTGCTGCCATTTTGGACAAAGTGGGCATCGATTTTGCTATTTTAGGAAAGGAAGAAGCTTGTACCGGCGATCCTGCCAGAAGAGCAGGAAATGAATTCTTGTTCCAAATGATGGCCTACCAAAACATCCAAGTGCTGAATGGCTATGGCATCAAAAAAATTGTTACGGCCTGCCCGCATTGCTTCAATACCTTAAAAAATGAGTACCCTGAGTTGGGTGGACATTATGAAGTCATCCACCACACCACCCTTTTGCAACAATTGATAGATGAAGGCCGCATAAAACTGAAAGAAGGCGGTAGTTTCAAGGGCAAAAAAATATCTTACCACGACTCCTGCTATTTGGGAAGGGCCAATGGCATTTACGAAGCGCCCAGAAAAGTACTGGAAGCCTTGGATGCGGAATTGGTTGAAATGAAACGCTGCAAAAGCAAGGGCCTTTGTTGTGGTGCTGGTGGCGCCCAAATGTTCAAAGAAGATGAGCCTGGAAACAAACGCATCAACTTAGAAAGAACAGAGGAAGCATTGGCAACAGGTGCCAGTTTTATTGCAGCTGCTTGCCCTTTTTGCAATACCATGATGACCGATGGTGTCAAGAACCAAGAAAAAGAAAACGAAGTAGCTGTCTTGGACATTGCTGAAATGATTGCTGCCGAAATGGAATAACATGGAATTAGATTTTACCGAACATTCTCCTGCTGATTTTTCTCCCCTTTCCAGGACCTGGGTTTACCCTTCCAGCAGAATATTGAGCATGGCAGAAGCATTTGACTTGTCTGATCAAATCAAAGCCTTTACCCAATCGTGGAAAAGCCATGGCCAACCTGTAAAAGGTTTTGCCAATTTATTTTTTGGTCAATTTTTGGTCATCATGGCCGATGAAACCCTCAGCACTGTCAGCGGTTGCAGCACTGACCAATCGGTTCATTTTGTACAACAAATGGAAACTTTGTTCGGGGTTCGCTTTTTTGACCGTCAATTACTTGATTTCTGGATCAAAGAAAAAGTAGAAAGAATTCCCCTGCCCCAGTTGTCACCTGCCTGGCAACATGGATTCATTGGACCAGACACCTTGTTTTTCAACCATTTGGTGTCTACCAAAAAAGAATGGGAAGAAAAATGGCTGGTACCCGTAAAAGATTCTTGGCTCATGAAAAGACTGGCCACCACAACCCAAACCAGTTAAGCCTTTTTGGCTTTGTTGATGGCCGATTTTTTCTCTTGATTGGTTAAAACCGATTTGGCCGTTTGGCGATTGAGTTGAAAATTAACCGAGAATCGAATGTTACGTGTATTGCTGGTATTGATGGCTTGTTGCACAAACCGAGGCCCAGCACTGTTTACAGTAAATTGTTGGGGCGTGAACCAATCAATCCAATTCAGGCCCAATACCAATCTCCTGTTCATCAATTTTCGTTGAATGCCCAAGTTGAAACCCAGGTTGCTGCGGCTGTTGCCCTGTGGGTCGGCAAAAGCATTGAAGCGAGAAATGGCTTCAATGGTCCACATGGGCGAAGGATTGAATGCCATGTTCACCGTATTGTTCCAACTCATTCCATTGCGGTAACCATAGCGGGCAATTTCGGCTGCACCATATACATTGTACACAGCCGCCGTACTGCCATTGATGCGCCATTGCTTGTTGAATGCCCAGCCGCCAAAAAACGATATTTCCCATTCTTCTCTTTGGTCAATGTTGAGCCAAGTGACCGTGGTTTTACCACCCTCAATCAAACTGCGAATGGTATTGAAAACTTGCTGGTTGCGGTTATACCCCAAAGAAGCATTGATGTTGAACTTACCCTTGATCCAATTCCAATTCCAGTCCACTTGATCGGCCAAAGTGGGCAGCAAAAAAGGATTCCCAAAACGAAGGTTGTAAGGATCGCTGTAATCAATGTTGGGATTGAGTTCTGACACACCGGGCCGGCGCAGGGTTTTGCGGTAAAGCAAGGTGGTACTCAAAGCTTTGTTCCATTCTTTGCGCAAGCTAATGTTGGGCAAAGCATTGAGGTAGCTGTTGCTGACTTCCGGCACCAAGGGCTGTTGAAACCGAAAACCCATGGCGGTGTGCTCGGCATTGATGCCCGCACTAAGGCGCAAGCCATGTTTCATTTGAATGTTCAGTGAAACCCGGGCATTCCAAATTGTTTGTCTGAACCGAAACTGGTTACTGAGCAAAGGGTTGAGGGCCCAAGAAGCGTCGCTGGCTTTGTAAAAAAAAGTGTTCAGTTGGTTGTCCAAGACTTGTACTTGTGCAAAAGAGCCCGCCGCCAATTGTAGTTTGTTGTTCAGCGGCAATACATATTCCCACCGCAAACTGGCTTGTTGGTTACTGCCCTTGGTCACTTGTTGTTGCAAGGAATCTTGGCCCTTGGGCAGAAAATAGATTTGTTGAAAGTTTCTTTCTTGTTCATTTTTACTGGTGGTGCCCGAAAGGAATACACGGTGCTGTTCTCCTTTGCGTTTTTTGCCTTTTTGCAAAAGGCTGATGGTGGCTTGCAAAGAGCCATTGGTACCAGCTGTCTGGTTGTTGCGCTGGCTTTGCCGATAGAGGGCTTGAAATTGGTTGAGGTTGGACAAGAGGGCGTCCCCATTGTTGGAAAAATCCGTTCCATTCAATTGTACCACCAATCCCCATTGTCGCAAAGGGGTTTGGTCCCAGTCCAATTGCGACCGCCAAGTAGGGCGAACATTGCTGTTGATAAAATGACTTTGGTTGCGAAAATAATTAACAGAATCAGCATAGAGATTGGTGCGATAACTTTGGTTAAGTCCTCCCAATTTGCTGTAATTGATGCCCAAGGTTTGCTGCCAATTCCATTTTTTGTTGCGGTAACTGAGGTTGGCATTCAAAGCCATTTCTCCCCGGGTACCATAAGAAACTCCCACCCTTCCTATCCAACCTATTTTCCCTTTTTTGGTGACAATGTTGATGACCCCTCCTGCTTCACCCGCATACTGAGGGGGTGGATTGGTCATGAGTTCAATTTTTTCTATGCTGCTGCCCGGCAAACTTTCCAACAAATCCTGCAACTGTTGCGGACTCAGGTCGGTGGGCTTCTCATCAATTAGAATACGGGGTTCACGTCCTTTGAGTAAAATCCTGCCATTGGGATCGTTGCTGACCAGGGGAATGTTGCGCAACAATTCTGCTGTGCTGCTGCCTGCACTCAATGCCGACTCACCTACATTGTACACCATGCGGCCTTCTTTGATTTCCATCAAAGGCTTTTCGCTGTAGACCACCACTTCTTGCAATTGGTTGCTGGCGGCTGTCAGGACCACATCACCCAAGTTAAAATCAAATCGCTCTGGCCGAATGTGAATGCTGTCCATAACCAGGGTAACCAATCCAATGGATTCAATGTGCAAGCGGAACCTTCCCATGGGAAGGGCAGCAAGTTCAAAATACCCATTCTTATCGGTCAAGACTTGCTTGACCAATTGACTGTCCGCAAACAATTTCACTTGAGCCCCAACCAAGGGATGCAAGGGCTGTCCTGTTACCGCGGTACCCACCAACAAGCCAGGGTTTTTGGGAGACTTGACGCTTTGAGAAAATACTGTTGTGTTGAAAACAGCGGCAAGGATGCAAAAAAAGAGCACCGCTTTTTGCATCAGGGAAACAATTGTTTTAAAAAATCTTGCAGCGCTTGGCCCCGGAGGTTTTTGGCCACTACTTTCCCTTGGGGATCAATCAAAAAATTGGTAGGAATCACACTCACCAGGTATTCCCGGGCTACTGCATTGGAAGCTTGCAGGTCACTCAATTGGGTCCATTGCAGCTTGTCTTTGCGAATGGCTTGCAACCAGGCTTGGCGATCTGTATCCAATGACACACCCAAGATGGTGAAGTTTTTGGCCTTGTATTTTTGGTGGGCCAAAACCAGATTGGGGTTTTCCTGTCTACAAGGACCACACCAACTGGCCCAAAAATCAATCAGTACATATTTGCCCCGAAAATCTTTTAACTGCACCACCCGCCCGGCCGTGTCTTTTTGGCTAAAGGCCAACGCTTCGGTACCCGGCGCATTGCGTTTGGCCAAAGCAATTTGTTGTTCGATCAATTGGGCAAAACTGCCTTGTTGGGCCTTGGGGGACAAAGCTTGGTATCCTTGTTCCAATTCTTCCACGCTGTTCATCAAAGGGCTGATGACGTACAAACCAAATGCGGCAACGGGTGATTGTGGGTACTGGCCTACAAATTGGTTGACCATGGATTTTAATCCCTGTACTTTCTGTTGAAAATCACCTACCAATGAATCCCTTTGGGGAGAAGCAGGAGCGTTGCGGATGACACTGGCACTGGCATTCAAAGATTCTTTGTAAGGCAAGAATTGTTGTTGAAAGCCCAAGAAGTTTTGGTTCAAAGCCGAGCCCGTTGTTTCCCAATTTCTGGTATCCGCAAAAGGGCCCGTAATGGTCAAGCTATCCGGTCCCAAAAAAAACTCAACCGATTGGTTGGCCCATGCCAACCTAAAATAATCGGGGGTTGGCAAGGGAAGGCTAAACATCCATTCCCCATTTTTGACCGTGTCATTGGCCACCAACTGTCCTTGTGCCCCTTGGTAGAATTGTACCACGGTTCCAGCAGGAACCCCTTGCCATTGGGCCTTGATCCTTAACACTTGGCTATGCCCTGCGAAGAAAAAAAGGCAAAATATCCCTGTTAAAAAAATGAATTTGCACCTCATGCAGCATGGCGTTTTTTCAATACCGCAATGACTTCGTCCAACCCTACTCCCTTGGCTTGCAAGAGCATCAAATAATGAAAGAGCAAATCGGCAGATTCCCCCAAGAAAAGTTCTTTGTTGTTGTCTTTTGCTTCTATCACCATTTCTACTGCTTCCTCTCCCACTTTTTGGGCAATCTTGTTGATGCCTTTTTGGAACATCTTGGCCACATAAGAAGAGGCAGGATCGGCATTTTTGCGCAAGGCAATGACCTCGGACAAATAATCCAAAAAATGGGGCGAATGGTTGGGCTCGTTCCAGCAGGTGTCGGCACCAGTATGGCAAACAGGTCCCAAGGGGTGGGCCTTGATCAACAGCGTATCGGCATCACAGTCCATGGCCATGGACCTGAGTTCTAAAAAATGACCACTCTCTTCTCCTTTGGTCCAGAGCCTTTGTTTGCTGCGACTGAAAAATGTAACCCGGCCTGTGCTGGTGGTTTTTTCCAAAGCAGCTGGGTTCATGAAACCCAACATCAGTACTTTGAGGGTGCGGTCATCCTGTACAATGGCCGGCACCAATCCGTCGGCATATTTGGCAAAATCAACTTGCATGGTACAAATGTCGGTTTATCTGCGAATAGGAATGCCATTCTCGGCCAAATAAGCTTTCAACTCGGGCAAATCCACTTCTTTGAAATGGAAAATACTGGCAGCCAACCCTGCATCGGCTGCCGTTTCTTGAAACAAGGTTTTAAAATGTTCCGCTTGCCCTGCACCACCTGAAGCAATGACAGGCACGGTTACTGCTTGGGCAACTGCATGGGTCATGGCCAATGCAAAGCCCGATTTGGCCCCATCTTGGTTCATGGAGGTCAAAAGAATTTCTCCAGCACCCAGGGCTACGCCTTCTTTGGCCCAATCCACCACTTCTCTGCCCGTGGCTTCCCTTCCACCGTTGAGAAATACCTCGCCCCTGCCCTTTTCATCTTGTCTGGCATCAATGGCCAGGACAACGCATTGGCTGCCAAATTCTTGGGCCAATTCTGAAACCAGCTGAGGTCGCCTAAAAGCGGCACTGTTAACAGAAACCTTGTCGGCTCCGGACTGCAACAATTCGCGCACGTCCGCTACGGAAGAAATGCCGCCACCTACCGTAAAAGGAATATTGATCTCAGCCGCTATGCGGTAGACCAATTCCTTGAAGGTCTTTCGCCTTTCGTTGGTGGCAGTGATGTCCAAAAAAACCAATTCATCGGCCCCTTGTTCTGCATACCATTTTCCCAAGGCAACAGGGTCACCTGCGTCTCGAATGTTTTCGAATTGAATGCCTTTTACCGTGCGGCCATCTTTGATGTCAAGACAGGGTATGATGCGTTTGGTCAACATGGTCAATTGTTTAATTCGGCTAAAGTTGCCAATGAAATCTTGCCCTCATAAAAAGCTTTGCCTACAATGGCTCCACTACAACCGATTTGAGCCAGTTCCATCAAGTCGGAAGCTTGGGAAACACCGCCACTGGCAATCAATGACAATCCGGGTTCTGCCCTTAAAATGCGCTGGTACAGATCCACAGCGGGCCCTTGCATTTTTCCGTCTTTGCTGATATCGGTACAAAAAAAAGATTCGATGCCCAAAGCCCGGTAATGTTGCAAAAAATCAAAGAGGTTCCATGCGGTGGTTTCAGTCCATCCACTCACTGCAATCTGCTCAGCTTTTACATCGGCCCCCACCAAAAACACTTGGGCGCCATAAGATTTGATCCAGTCGGCAAAAACAGCGGGTTGTTTGGCGGCCATGCTGCCAATGGTGGCCCAATTGGCACCTGCTGCCAAGACTTTGTCCAACTCTGCTTGGGAAGTGATGCCACCCCCAAAATCAATTTCCAGGGAACTTTGCTCCCGTATGGCTTTCAAGACAGCCAGGTTCATGGTTTTGCCCGCTTTGGCCCCATCCAAATCGACCAGGTGAAGCCTTTTCAATCCAGCTTTTTCAAAGGAGAGGGCCATGGCCACTGGGTCTTCTCCATAGACGGTTTTTTGGGCATAGTCACCTTGGGTGAGTCGTACACATTTTCCGTCAATCAAATCTATGGCAGGGATAATGGTCATGTATTAAAGTGGGAGGTCTAAAAAATTTTGGAGAATGGTTTGTCCGGTGTCAGCACTTTTTTCGGGGTGGAATTGTACCCCATAGAAATTGTCTTTGTGCAGGGCCGAGCTGTACGACAAACCATAATGGGTGGTGGCAATGGTATGTGCACCCAAGTGTGCGTAATAGCCGTGCACAAAATAACAATAAGACCCATCAGATACTTTGTTGAACAAAGGACCAGACAATTGGGTGATTTGGTTCCAGCCCATTTGTGGGGTTTTGATGCGGTCTTTTTGGTCCAAGGGCGAGGGTTCAAAAGCTTGCACGGTCTCTTCAAAAATACCCAGGCAAGTGGTGTCATTTTCTGCACTGTAGCGACACATGAGTTGCATGCCCAAACAAATACCCAAAACTGGTTGCTGTAAATTTTTAATGAACAGGTCCAACTGCCTTTCTTGCAAATACTGCATGGCTGATTGGGCTTCTCCTACTCCAGGAAAAATGACTTTGTCGGCGGCTGCAATTTTTTCTTTGTCGTCTGTCACCAAGGCTTCAATGCCCAATCGTTGAAGGGCAAATGAGACGGACTGAATATTGCCAGCGTTGTATTGAATCACAGCTATTTTCATGGTGTGGACAAGGGTCTGATGGATTGAATGAAGTGGGGAATTTTTTCCAAGTAATTGCTGGGATGCTGTCCCAAGAACCGAATGAAAGCGGACCCTACAATTCCGCCCCTGGTCAGGGCTGCAGCTTGGTCAAAACTGGCCTGGTCATGGATGCCAAAGCCCACCAAGATGGGATGGCGCAAATTCAATTCCACCAATGATTTTAGGTAGGTGGTTAATGTTGCTGCAGGGGTAGAAGATGAACCGGTGGTAGCCGAAGCAGATACGGCATACAAAAAACCACTGGTGCGTTCATCCAGGGCCTTGACCCTTTCGGGAGATGACTGGGGAGTGACCAAAAAACTAAAGTCCAATCCGTGGTTTTTTAAAACAGCCCCATACTCTCGGTCAAAAGCATCGGGGGGCAAGTCGGGCAAAATGATGCCATCCACTCCAACGGCTGCTGCCCTTTGACAAAATTTTTCAAACCCAAATTGCAACACAGGGTTCAAGTAACCCATCAAGACCAAGCCCACCTTGTTCATCCCGGGTAAGCTTCTAAAATCTTTCAATTGTTGAAACAGGATTTCCATGGTCATGCCATTGGCCAAAGCTTTTGAACTGCTCTCTTGGATAACAGGTCCATCTGCCAAAGGATCACTGTAAGGCATGCCTATTTCAATGATGTCGACCCCAGCGGCCACCAAGGATTGCAGGATGGGAAGAACATCACTTACTTGGGGATAGCCTGCCGTAAAATAAATATTCAAAATTTTGTGTGGCGATGAAGCCAATATGTTGGATAAC
>RDYY01000007.1 GCA_004293505.1 Sphingobacteriia bacterium
TCGGCAAAGACCTGGATAGGGGCTTCACAGCCCTTTTTAAAACTGGCTTTGATTTGTCTTTTTTCCATTTTCAGCGAGAGGGCATCGTACACTTCTCGGATCAGGTCTTGTACTACAAATTGCTCTTTGTACAAGGGCTGTTCGCCACTTTCTAACTTGGAAATCTCATCCAAGTCTTGGACCAAGTTGACCATGCGTTGAACGTTTTTGGCAGTGTTTTCCAAAAATCGTTTGCGCAATTCGGCCTTGTCCATGGCCCCGTCTAACAAAGTATCTACATAGCCTTGGATGGCAAAAATGGGGGTCTTGAACTCATGGGCTAGGTTTTGCAAAAACTCTTTGCGGTAAGCTTCGTTGGACTTGAGCAATTCAATTTCCGCACTTCTTTGTTCGGCCCACCTTTCTACGTCCATGCGCACTTCATCGATGCCCTTTTGGGGCAAAATATATTTGTAGTAGGTTTCTTCTCTCTTGGAAGCCTTGGTTTGGTAGATGAATTTGTAAATGAGTTTGATCTTTCGGTAAATAAAAGATTCCAATACAAAACGCACCAAGAGGTAGTTCCCCAAAAAAATGACACCAGCTGAAACACTGGCAATCACCCAGTCGGGACGCAACAAATAGATGCCCAAGGAAATGGGCACAGACAACAAAATAGCCGTAAGGGCAGATAATTGTTTGGGAGAGAGGTTTTTGGTGGAGAACACACCCAAAGGTATCAAATATCGAATTTATAGCCCACTCCTTTAACAGTGGTGATGCAATCAATGCCCATTTTTTGTCGGATTTTTCGAATGTGTACATCAATGGTTCGATCACCTACAATGACTTCGTTCCCCCAAACCTGGGACAGGATTTCGTGCCGCAAGAAGACCCGGCCAGGTTTGGTGGCCAGCAAATACAACAATTCAAATTCTTTTTTGGCCAGTACCAATTCTTGGTCGTCTAGTTTGACCAAAAACGATTCGGGGTCAATGGTCATGTTGCCCACAGAAATTTTTCGGCTTTTGTCATCTGTTTTAACCTGGCTTCTTCTAAACAGGGCATTGACGCGGCTGATCAAGATTTTTTGGCTGATGGGTTTGTTCAGGTAATCGTCGGCTCCTGCTTCCAATCCTTGGATTTCTGATTGTTCATCGTTTAAAGCCGTTAAAAAAAGGATGGGAATTTGTTGGAGACCCTGTTGGGCCCGCAAAATGGTACAGACTTCTACACCTGATTTTTTGGGCATCATGTTGTCCAAAATAATAAGGTCAGGTTTCAATTGCTTGGCTTTGTCCAAAGCTTCTTGTCCATCTTTTGCTGTAATAACGGAATATCCCTCTTGTTCTAAGTTAAATCCAATGATTTCTAAAATATCGGGTTCATCATCGGCAATCAGGATACGTTTGGGTTGGGCTTCCATGCAGCACAAAATGTTTGCACAAAGTTAATTTATTAATTGCGCCAGTGGGGTGGCAAATTAGATTATCTAATTGTTAAGGGTTTCCACTGGGTATTGACTGTTCTCATTATTTTTGTTATATCGACTTACATCCACTTAGCATGTTCATTCCACCCCTTTGGCGATGGCTTTTTTTGTTATTGCTTTTGCCCATGAGCCGTTTGGGTGCGCAAGTGCCAGATGACAGTTTGATGCGCAGGGTTCCCGCTATCCGACAATGGCACCACGAGCAAGTATTGACAGCTGCAGCTGCCGTTCAACAAGGATCCTTTTTGCAAACCCCTGCTTTGGTTGCTGAATGGGCAAAAATGAACCAAGGCGTTTATCAACTCAGAACCTCATTTGAAACAGACCCATCTTATTCTGACAACGATCGGTTTTTTTGGTTGAGGGGCTTGCAAGAATGGTTGGCTGCCATGGCCAGAGAGCAACGCCAGCGGAAAGTATTTTTATCACAGCCCAGCCAAGCCCTTGGTGTTTTTTCAAGCGCTGTTGCCCTGGTGCGACAAGATGCGTCATTGGCCCCTTTGGTGAAAGCAGTTGACCGCATGATAGGCTTGTGGATTTGTGACAATTTTGCCTTTGCCCAGAACCAGGGTATTCCAGCAGCACGTGATTTTATTTTGGTCAGGGATTGTGCGTTGTTTCCACAAAAAACCTTGTTGCTGCTGGACCAACAACCTTTTTCAGCATCAGTAGACTCTTTGTTGGTACAGTATGCTTTTCGTGATCCAGAAGGGGTGTACAAGTATGCTGCCGCTGAAAGCGGCTTGGGAAAAAAAATTCAATCCAATCCTCATCCATTGGTGCAATGCATAGCCAGGCTGGCATTGAACCGTTACGGAAGATTGTATTTTCCCTTTCTTGATGAGCTTTACCACCAAAAAATCAAGATGGAAGACATTAACCCATTGGTGGTCAGTGATACTTCAATGGGCTATTTTAAGCTCTTGGTGAGTACCCGGGTAAGCTATGCCAAGAGAATGCAAATGGGTGATACTCCGCTGGCTGTAAAAGCCCTGACCAGTCGCTTAAAGTCCCGCGCCATTGAACAATTTGTCAACCCCATCAATGCCCTGCACGCAGAAAAATCCACTGCCATCCGGTTTAGGGTTTTGGATTCATTGCGGCCCACTGAATTATATTATTTGGCCGTTTTGGGCGAAGAGGAACTGTATACTTCGTCTTTTGTTAATGGAATTTATCCCAAGATTTTTCAAAACATGGTAGTGCCCCGCGGGGACTTGTTGCTGGCTGATCTGTCTTATGATTATGCCAAAAAATTCATTCGCCTGGCAGCAGCCTACAATGTCTTGGATAATTTTTTGCAAAAAATGGAGGGGCCAGCGGCAGAAAAATTAATGCGACAACAAGTCAAAGATTTGGAAAAATCATTGGGATTGGAAGATGCCGTAGATGCTGTGGATACCTATGCCAGCCTTGGCCCAAATGCTTGGCGCTCATTGATGTGGCGGGAAACCCAACTTGAATTTCAACGTTGCCAACAAATCCAGCACCTCAGGGGTAAAGCATTATACGGATTGATGTTGTCTTTGTTTCGTTCTTTGGATCAAAAAGCAGTGGCTGGTTTATGGGACAGTTTGCAACTGAATCCACCCGATAGACTTTTGTTGAAGACAGCAAGGGACAGTGTTTCGGGGCGGGTGGTGGTACAACAATATTTTTATGGCGACAAAGATGGTCAGGTTGTTTTTCAAGCTTTTTTAAGCAAATACACACCACCCAATTGGAAAATCATCAAGTCGGCCGAGTGGGTAGAAATTCAGTCCACCAAAGGCATTCCGGTCAGCATTTTTGCCAATTACCCCTTGGATGAAAAAACAGAGGCCGATGAGCAGGCACAAGACAATTTAAATACCTATTTGCACGAAAAAAATATTTCACCTGCCATTGTTGTGCACCGTGGACACAGCTACTACCTGAACAGTACCATTCGCAAATTGCCCGAGACAGCGCAGTTGGTTTTATTGGGCAGTTGTGGTGGGTACCAGAAATTACAAGATGTATTAGCGAAAAGCCCCCACACCCAAATCATTGCTTCCAAGCAAATTGGTGCGGGCGTGGTCAACCAGGGCATGGTGACCCAAATCAGTGAAGCCCTTCGCCAAGGAAAGGACCTGTATTGGCCTTTGTTTTGGGTACAAATGGAGCAACAATTCACCGGCAAGGCCAGGGAAAGTTTCAAGGATTATGTTCCGCCCCAACGCAACCTGGGTGCTTTGTTCATCAGGGCTTTTCAAAATTGGGAAAACCAGGGGGCTGTACAAAACTCATCCTTGTAAAAAAGGGTTGTTTCTTTTTTCGTGGCCAATGGTGGTAGGGATGCCATGACCTGGATACACAATGGTTTCATCAGGCAAGGTGAACAATACTGTTCTGATGCTTTCCAATAATGTAGCATGGTCACCCCCTGGCAAATCAGTGCGGCCGATGCTTTCGCGAAACAATACATCTCCTCCTATCACGAAACCTTGGTCTGCACAGTAAAAACAGACACTGGCGGGTGAATGACCGGGGGTGAACAAGACCGTTAAGGCATCGTTTCCGCACAAAATGGTATCTCCCGGTTGAATAAAGTGCAAAGGACCATTGTAGTTGACAAAGGGCAATCCCCATTTCTCGCCCGACAAAGGGGCCCAGGAAAGCATTTCTTTTTCGCCTTCGTGCAGGTGCAATTCCAGGCCATAATGTTGGTGAACCCATCGGTTGCCAAATACATGGTCCAAATGACAATGGGTATTGAGGAGCTTGCGGGGCGTTAATCCTTGTGCCAAGATAAATTGGGCCATTTTTTCTTCTTCGGCAGGTGAATAGCAACCTGGGTCAATCACCAGGGTATTGCCTTGGGTGTCAAAAACCAGATAGGTATTTTCTTGGATGGGACTAAAAGGGAACACTTTGACCTTTAACATGGTTTTATCAAGGGGCTTTTAAGGCTAAATGACTAATTTTAAAAGCCAAAGTTCGGATATGCAATTGAATCGCCTGCAGTATGCTTTTATTTTCCTGGCCCTTTTGCCGGTCTTCTCCACCGCTCAGGTGAACTCTGTGGAGTTTGGGAAGAACCGGGTACAACACAAGAAATTCAACTGGAAGTTTTACCAATCCCCCAATTTCAACACCTATGTAACCCAAGATGGCTTGGAGCTGGGCAAGTTTGTGGCCCAAGTGGCAGAAGAAGAATTGCGGCCCATTGAAAATTTTGTAGAATATTCCTTGCAGCGCAGGGCCAATATAGTGGTGTACAACAACTACAACGATTACAAAAGCAGCAACATTGGGTTGGGCAGCGATTGGCAAAATGCAGGTGGGGTCACCAAATTGGTCAACAACAAAATGATCGTGTATTTTGATGGTGACCACCAAAAGCTGCGCCAAATGGTGCGGGAAGGCATTGCCCGCATTTTGACTGACAATTTGTTGTTTGGGGATGACATTGGAGAATTTGCTTCAAACCAGGCTTTGCTGGATTTGCCCAAGTGGATGGTGGATGGTTATGTGGCTTATGCTGGAACGGGTTGGAATACAGAAATAGATGAACAACTGAAAAGTGCCATCTTGGGGGGCAGCTTTAACAACTTTAAACAATTTGCTTTTGACAAGCCCTTGTTGGCGGGCCGTGCTTTCTGGCATTTTATTGGAGAGAAATACAAAAAGGAGAACATCACTTATTTGCTGTACCTGTCTCGCATGTACAAAAATGTAAACAACGCCTGTTTGCGGGTATGCAAGAAAAAATTCAAAGAAGTACAGGATGAATTCATGCAGTACCAGCAGGAAAAATACGTAAAAGACATCCAACGCCGCCGCAACCAAACCAAGGGACAATTGGTGGTAACAGAAGAAATTGGGAAGCGCGATTATTTCCGGTTTGCCGTGAATCCCAATCCCCGCAACAACAATTATGCGGTAATGGAATTTAAAAACGGAAAATATGCCGTAAAGCTGGTCGAGAATTTTTATCAAACCAAAGAACTCTTGAGCTGGGGGGTATTGACAAGGGTAAATGAAGTCAATCCCCGCTATCCTATTTTGGCCTGGGATCCCAAGGGCACTCGTTTGCTGGTCATTTATTGGGAAAAAGGCAAGAGCAAAATGTTTGTGTTTGATGCTGTGGCGCGGTACAAAAGATTCAAGCAAGAAATTGACGGCTTGGACCAAATCATTGATGGAAGTTTCATGTTGGACGCCAATACTTTGGTCTTGAGCGCTGTCAAAAACGGACACACGGATATCTTCACTTACAAGATTGAAGAAAACAAATTGCAGCAAATCACCAACGATGTGTATGACGATCTAGACCCCACATTGGTGAGTTTCCCCAACCGTACGGGCATCATTTTTGCCAGCAATCGCCCCAGTCCTTATGCCCTTCAATCCGATACGGCCCTGCCCAGCCGCTACCGCTACAATATTTTCATGGTAGATGTCATGAACAACAGCAAGGACCGCCAAATTACCCAGCTGACCAATGTAAAAGCCGGTAACGCCCGTTTTCCGATGCAGTATAACACCAACCATTTTACCTTTGTGTCGGATCAAAATGGGATAGGCAACCGCTGGGCTGGATTTTTTGCTACACAGCGCAATGGTTTGGATACCCTTTACTACATAGGGGATGACATGTTGCGCAACCCAGCTTTGAAAGAATTGGATTCTACCTTGGTGGCCTGGCAAAAACAAGAGCCCGACAGCATCAGTTATTACCAAGTCTTCAAGGACTCAACCTATACCTTCCCCATTTCCAATTACCAAAGTTCTTTGTTGGAATCTCGCATAGCGGGCAACAATGGACAGGTCAGCGAATTGCGGCGCGAAGGTGATTTTAAATTCTTGTACAAATTAAAAGCTGACTCCATTGCCTTGTTGCGGCGCAACATCAATCCTGCCAACACCGATTTTGTCCGCAGGTCTTTGGCAGCCCAGCAAAACAGTGGTGGCAAAGCAACCGTGTACAAAAAGCCCACAACGCCCACAGACTCCCTTCCCAAAACGCGTGATTTTTTCCAGAACGAATTTGCCGACGAAAAACCCGATAGTGTTCGCCGCCAAAGCTCGGTCTCAACCCCTTTGCGGACCACCACACGCCCTTCAACTTTGTCGCGTACCAAGCTGTTTGGTTACAACCGAAAATTCAGTACGGACTATGTTTTGAGTGGGTTCAGCAACAATATCCTCATCAACCGTTTTCAACCTTATGGAGGTGGTCAGGGTCCCATTCAGCTCAACAACGGAAACGATTTCAATTTTACTTTTCGGGTAGGTGTGAATGAATTGATGGAGGACATCAAGTTTGTGGCTGGTTTGCGGTTCGGCACCAATTTGTCTGACAAAGACATGTTTGTTTCTTTCCAAAATTACCGCCGCAAGATTGATTGGGGTTTTACTTATTACCGCAGCAATGTGACCAATTTTTACGGTACCCAGTTCAATAACATGTTGTACACCAATCTCTATCAATTCAATGCTGGATATGCTTTTAATGAGGTCAAAAGCATAAGGGCCACCGCAGCTTTGCGCATGGACAGGGGGGTGCTGAGACCCTTTGACAATGTTAGCGGCTTGCCCAATCCCAATGCCTTGGCTTTTCCCGATACACTGTCAAGGTTTGTGACGGCTAGATTAGAATACGTTCACGACAATTCCATCAACCCTACTCAAAACATTTGGAATGGCTTGCGGTACAAGGTTTACATGGATGTGAATTTGCCTACCATAAACACCAATGGTGAAACCGCCAAACCCACTTTCAATTTTGGCTTTGATGGCCGCCTTTACCACAAAATCTACCGCAACTTTATTTGGGCAGGTAGGGTAGCAGCCGACTTTAGTTGGGGTGGACAAAAGCTCATTTACTATTTGGGTGGGGCAGATGGTTGGATTGGTCCCAAATTCAACAACCAAAACAGGCCTGCTCCAGACCAAACCTATGCTTTCCAAAGTTTGGCGGTTAACATGAGGGGCTACCAACAAAATGTGGCCAATGGCAACAATGCATTTGTCATCAACTCTGAATTTCGCCTCCCTGTTTTTTCAACCCTCTTGAACAAACCCATCAACTCTGCCTTTGTAAGGAATTTTCAATTGGTCCAGTTTTTGGACTTGGGCACCGCTTGGAACGGGAAATACAACGGCATCAAAAGACCGGGTGAGGTCATTTCTGCCAACAATACCCCTGTCATCGTAAGAATAGATGCAGGTGGGTTGGGACCTTTTGCAGGCGGTTACGGTTTTGGTATTCGCAGCACCCTCTTGGGTTATTTCATGAAATTGGATGCCGGTTGGCCCATGAAGGGTTTTTTCCTTGGCAAACCCATTTATTATTTTGCCTTGGGATTTGATTTCTAAATTTGCGGAAACCTTTACCTGTATTGAAACATCGGCTTTGGTTGCTGGGATTTTTGGTTTTGCTGGCAATGGCCGTGCAAGGTCAGGGGGTATTGCCCAAACTTTCGGGCCTTGTCATGGACAAGCAAAGCGATGAACCCCTGCCTTATGTTTCGGTTTATTTGAAAAAAAATGGCCGGGGAACCCTCACCGATTCTGCGGGTGGATTTCGTTGGACAGGTTTGCCCATTGCTTTGCCAGACACTTTGGAAATTGCCAGTGTAGGGTACAAGGTTTTGTCCATTCCTTTGGCCCTGGGCATGGACAGTTTGCCTTTGCGCATCAAGCTAGAGGTCTTGCCCCCTTCAGGTGAAGCCGTTGTAAAAGTGAAGTACAACCGTGCCCTTTGGTTTTGGCGCAAGGTCATGGCCAATAAATTTCGCAGCGACAAAATGAATTGGGAGAATTACCGCTATGAGATTTACAACAAGCTGGAATTGGACCTCAACAACATCAAGCCCGAAAAAATCAGTGGTAATTTTTTGGTCAAGCCTTTGAATTTTGTTTTTGGGTTTGTGGATTCCACATCAGAGGCCTCGGCTTTTTTACCCGTTTATTTGACTGAAACCCTTTCGGATTATTATTATCAACAAAAACCAGAACGCTCTTACGAAGTCATCAAAGCCACCAAGGCCAATGGCATAGAGAATGAAAGCTTGGTGAAAGAATTGGGGGGTACCTACCAGAATGTTAATGTCTTGGGCAACTTGATACCTGTATTTGACAAGGATTTCATCAGCCCCTTTCATGTGAATGCGCCCGCTTATTACCAATTTAAGTTGGCCGATACCGCTTACCAAAACGGGAAGCGATTGGTGCACCTTTTGTTTTTTGCCAAGCGCAAAGGGGAGAATACATTTGATGGAGACTGCTGGGTGTACGACACCAGTTTTGCCCTGCAAAAAATCACCTTGAGACCCGCTTCAGAAGTAAATGTCAATTTCATTGAGGGCCTGACCCTGATCCAAGAATTCAAAAAACTAAACGATACGGCTTGGTATGTGTACAAAGACCGATTTGTAGCCGATATTTCTCCCATTGGTAAGCGCAAACTGGGCTTTAAAGGAAGAAAGACCACTACCTATGAAAACATGGTGGTGAACGACACTGCTACGCTGGCTTTTATTCGGCAGGCCAAAAAGCCCGCCCAGATTGACTTGGCTGAAAACCATGCACAAATTGCAGACAGTTCCTGGTTGCGGTTGCGACACGAGCCCCTCAGCAAAACCGAGCAGACCGTGTACAAGGTCTTGGATACCTTGAACAAAAATCCTACCTATCTTTTTTACCGAGATGTGGTTGAAGTCATCGCCAAGGGAACCCGTGATGTGGGCAATGTGCGCTTGGGCCCTTGGTATTATTGGTTGAGTGGCAACCTGTGGGAAGGGGTCAGGACCCGCTTTGATGTGTATTCCAACAAAGGCTTCAGTGAAAAATGGCAATGGGGAGGCTACCTGGCTTATGGATCGCTGGACAGGCAATTAAAAGGAAAAATTCAGGTGCGCTACTTGTTCAACAAAGATCCTTGGACCCTGTTGACCTTGTCTTATCGCAACGACATTGACAACCGCCAAATGTATTATGACCAATTGGGTACGGACAATATTTTTGCCACCATTTTGCGCCGCCCAGGTATTCCCTTTAAGTTTCAACAAATAGAAGAAACCAAGGCCGAATTTTTTAGAGAGGGCCACAGTGGCTTGTCGGTGGGATTGACTGCTTCGCACCGCCGTTACACGGCCCTGCAAAATCTTCCGGGGGTATCTTTTTTTAAATCAACGGGAAGCAATCCATTTTTAACGGTTGAAACCCAATTGCGCTTGCGGTATGCTTTTGGCGAGCGGCACTATGTTGACAATTTTGAGCGCACCAGTTTGGGAACCTTGTTTCCCATTGTAGATTTTAAATACACCAAGAGTTGGCCAGGTCTCATGGGCAATACCAATGACTACCAAAAGATTGACCTAACCGTTAGCGACGACATCAAGATTGCGCCCTATGGTTATTTTCATTACAACTTGTTTGCGGGCAAAGTATTTGGGGTGGCCCCTTACCAAATGTTGGATATTTTACCCGGCAACGAGTTGTACTATTACAACCGCTATGCTTTTAACCTCATGTACCAATTTGAATTCCTCACAGACCGCTACGCCGGTATTCAATTGGAACACAATATTGGATCGGGTATTTTTCGCTGGTTTGGCCCTTCGCGCAAATTCAAGCTGCGACAGTTTTGGAACCTCAAAGCTGTGGTGGGTGATTTGAGCCAAGCCAACCAAGCCTATAATTTTGTTGGCCCCCATCCTTTTCGCAGCCTCAACAACAATACCTATGTTGAAATAGGCACAGGGGTAGACAATATTTTTAAATTCTTTCGCGTGGACCTGGTGTGGGGATTGGCTCCCCAGGCCAATGCCCTGCCCTCAGATAGAAGGTTTGGGGTCTTTGCCAGTTACCGGTTTAATTTCTGAGGGTAGGGCTCTTCTAACCCCAGCGTGTCAGTCAGCAAACCAGATTGCTCTTTTTAAATCACCATCTTAACGGGCCATGTCGGATTTTCCTGCTGCTTCAGCTTCCGGTAAGCTGGGGTGGCGCAAGGCCACGGGTTTTTGGTGGGCTTTGCGGGTTTTCATGTTCAGGATTTCCACCCCAAAAGAAAACGCCATGGCGAAATACACATAATTCTTCAAGTGCAATTCATGGCTGCGTTCTGCATCCCATCCTTCTACCAACAACACAAAACCAATCATGACCAAGAAGGAAAGGGCCAGCATTTTAAAAGCTGGGTGCTTGTGGATAAAGGCAGAGATGGCAGGCGAGAACATAAACATGACCAACATGGCAATGACCACGGCAGCTACCATGATTTCCAAGTGCTTGGCTGTACCTCCTGCCGTAATGATGCTGTCAAAACTAAAGACCATGTCAATGAGCATGATCTGAACAATTCCTGCGGTAAAACCCAATTGTTTGGCTTGCCCGCCATAGTGTTCGGCTTCTCCCTCTAGCTTGTGGTGGATCTCGCGCACGGTTTTGTACAACAAGAAAAGCCCACCGCCCAACATGACCAAACTGGCCAAATCAAAACTTTTGTCCATGACGGTAAACACAGATTTTCCTTTTTGGGCCAAGAGCCAGCTGAGGCCAAAAAGCAAAATAGTCCGCGTTGTGATGCCCATGATCATCCACAACAAACGGGCCCTTTTTTCAAATGCTTTGGGCATGCGGTTGATGATGATGCTGACAAAAATAACATTGTCAATACCCAGTACAACTTCCAGTAAAGTCAGGACCAGGAAACTCACCAAATTGTCTACCGTGAATAAATGGCTCATGTGATTGATTTGAACGTAAAAGCAAAAATTTTATCCAACCGCTCGCAAAGAAATGACATTCAACCTGTCTTTCATTGGGTTTTTGACAAGTGACGGCAGATCTTCCTGACCATGCCTGGGCCTTCGTACACAAAACCCGTCCACACTTGTACCAAGCTGGCGCCCAATTTCAATTTGTGGGCTGCATCGGCCCCACTGAAAATGCCACCACTGGCAATGATGGGAAGGCGACCATTTGTCAAGGAAATACAATCGGCCAAAACCTTGTCTGCACGGGCTTGTAAAGGCCAACCACTTAATCCGCCCGCGCCAAAATCTGTTGCCACTTGGGTGCTGACTGGGCTCAACCCACTGCGGTCCAAAGTGGTGTTGGAAACCACCAATCCATCCAAAGTCATTTCTTGGCTGAGCGAAGCGATATCGGCCAATTGCTCGGTTTCCAAGTCTGGCGCAATTTTAAGCAAGATGGGCTTGGGTTTTGCTTTGCCTTGGTTGTCGTTTTGCAAATTGCCCAAAATTTTCATGAGGGAATCCTTGTCTTGCAAAGCCCTCAACCCGGGGGTATTGGGTGAACTCACGTTGACCACAAAATAATCTACTTGTTCATGCAGGGTTTGGAAACAAGCCAAATAATCTTTCCAAGCGTCTTCGTTGGGGGTGTCTTTGTTCTTGCCAATATTGCCCCCAATCACCATGCGAGAAGGGTCGGTGCTGGACTGACCTACTTGCCAAGCGGCCAATCTTTGGGCAATGGCCACCATGCCTTCGTTGTTGAAACCCATGCGGTTGACCAACGCTTTGTCTTGAGGAAGGCGCAAGAGTCGGGGCGATGGATTGCCCAACTGGGGCCTTGGTGTGACGGTGCCAATTTCTACGGCGCCAAATCCCAAGAGCGACAATTCGGGTAAATAAGCCGCATTCTTGTCAAACCCAGCTCCCAGACCTACCGGATTGGGAAAGCGAAGGCCAAAGACGGTTTTGCCCAATCTGGTATCTTTCACCCCAAACTGGCCTTCTAACAAGGTCCTGCCCAAGCCTGTAGCCCCCGCTAAGCGCAGGGCTTTCATGGAAAAATGGTGGACTTCTTCAGGGGGGAATGCAAACAGAATATTGCGAAGCGCAGCGTACACGGGAATGGTTTGGCGCAAAAATAACCCAAAACCCAGCCCGACCCAGAAAATAATAGTTGCATAAACAACTTTTGAAGCTTTTCCCTACATTTGAATCCTAATCATTGTCCATGCAAGAAGCATATATCGTAGCTGGTTACCGCACAGCAGTAGCCAAAAGCAAAAGAGGTGGATTTCGTTTTTTTCGGCCCGATGATTTGGCCGTTGAACTGATCAAGGGCCTGATGGCCAGTATTCCGCAGTTGGACCCCAAAAGAGTAGACGACTTGATCGTGGGCAATGCAGTGCCGGAAGCAGAACAAGGCTTGCAATTTGGGCGCATCATTGCGGCCAAAGCCATGGGCATTGAAGTGCCTGGTATCACCATCAACCGTTATTGCGCCAGTGGCTTGGAAAGCATTGCCATGGCAACTGCCAAGATCAGAACAGGGATGGCGGATTGCATTGTAGCAGGTGGAACAGAAAGCATGAGCATGGTTCCAACAGCTGGTTGGAAAACGGTACCCTCTTACAGCATTGCTTCCAGCGAACCGGATTATTACCTCAGCATGGGACTTACCGCCGAAGCAGTAGCCAAGGAATTCAATGTCAGCCGCGCCGACCAAGACGAGTTTGCTTACCATTCTCATCGCAAAGCAGCTGTGGCCATTGAAAATGGTTATTTCAAAAAAGGCATTTTGCCCATCACAGTAGAAGAAAATTACGTGAACGAAAAAGGCAAAAAAGCCACTCGTTCTTATGTGGTCGATACCGATGAAGGCCTGCGCAAAGAAACCACGGTGGAGGGCTTGGCCAAATTAAAACCAGCTTTTGCTGTAGGAGGATCTGTTACAGCAGGGAATGCCTCTCAAACCAGTGATGGGGCTTCTTTTGTGGTGGTCATGAGCGAACGCATGGTAAAAGAATTGGGGCTTCAACCCATTGGCCGATTGGTGAATTGTGCTGTTGCTGGCGTGCATCCCCGCATCATGGGCATAGGTCCTGTAGCTGCCATCCCCAAAGTGTTGCGCCAAGCCAATATGCAAATCGCTGACATTGATTTGATTGAATTGAATGAAGCATTTGCTTCTCAGTCTTTGGCCGTGATCAGAGAATTGGGACTGGATCCTGAAAAAGTGAACATCAATGGCGGGGCCATTGCTTTGGGTCACCCCTTGGGTTGCACAGGGAGCAAATTAACAGTGCAAGTGCTATCCGACATGGAAAGACTCAACAAAAAATATGGCATGGTTACAGCCTGTGTAGGTGGTGGCCAAGGCATTGCCGGCATCATTGAGAGGCTTTGAGTTAATTCATTTTAAAGCCTGACGGGGGTCATGTTTTTTTTGTACGGGAAGCACGAACTTTACGAAAATCACCAACATGAAAACCATTCTGCTCCCCACCGATTTTTCTGCCACGGCGCAAAACGCTGCCGACTATGCCGTGCAATTGGCCCAACAAATTGGGGCTACCCGTTTGGTTTTGTTTCATGCTTATGATGTGCCCGTAGCTGTTGATCCCCTCATGCCCGGATTGCCTGTTCCTGAATTAGATGCTTTTCGCAGTGCAGCCGAATCCCGCATCTATGCTTTGCGGCACCAGTACTTGGAAAAATATGGTGAATCATTTTTGTTTGATGTACAACTTCATTTTGGTTCCTTGTTGGGTGGACTAAGTGATGTGTGCACCCAACTACCCATTGATTTGATTGTCATGGGCATCACCGGTGGCGGTGCGGTAGAAGAAACCTTGGTGGGCAGCAATACCTTGGGTGTGGCCAATGAATTGACCATTCCCTTGCTGATAGTGCCGCCACATGCACAATTCCAACACATCAGCAAAGTCTTGATGGCCTGTGATTTTGAGGCAGCAGAAACAACCATTCCAGTTGACTTGTTGCAAAAATTATTGACCAGTACCCAATCCAAGTTGCACGTGATCAATGTAGAGGACAGAGAAGACGATCGTTCTTTGCCGGCTAAAATCTTTGGAGAATCAGCAGCTGTTTATTCTACTTTGGCCAGCCTCAATCCCAGTTATCATTTTTTGGAGCACCGTGACTTTACCGAAGCCGTGAATGGATTGGCAGAAAAAGAATCCGTGCAAATCATTGTGAACTTGGCCCGCAAGCGGGGATTCTTTGACAAGATTTTTCGGATTTCCCACACCAAGAAATTGGCTTTTCACAGCCACTTGCCTGTCTTGGTCTTGCGGCGCTGATCAATTCAGGTATTTGCCCACAATGGGTACGCGCCTGCCCACACCAAATGCTTTGGGGGATATGCGAATGATGGGACAAAATTGGTTGCGTTTGTACTCATTGTTGTTCACCATTTTCAAGGTCCTGTCTACCAATGCTGGGTCAAAGCCCAAGGCTTTGATTGCTTTGGGACCCTGTCTTTTCTCAATGTATTGGTAAAGAATCTGGTCCAAAACGGAATAGTCGGGTAAACTGTCGCTGTCTTTTTGGTTGGGCCTGAGTTCGGCACTGGGTGCTTTGTAAATGATGTTCTCGGGAATGACCACACCGTTTCGGTTGATGTAATGGGCCAAAGCATAAACTTGCAATTTGTAACAGTCTCCCAAGACACCCAATCCGCCCGCCATGTCGCCGTACAGCGTGCCATAGCCTGTGGCCAATTCACTTTTGTTGGACGTGTTCAACAAGATGTACCCGAATTTATTGGCAATGGCCATCAAAAGGTTTCCGCGACTTCTGCTTTGGATGTTCTCTTCTGCCAAGGAAAAAGGCAGGTCGCCAAACAGGGG
>RDYY01000077.1 GCA_004293505.1 Sphingobacteriia bacterium
ATAACCCCGGGCACAGAAATACTGAAACTCATGCCACATCGAGCTTTCACCCGGTCCCCACATGGCCGAAGGCCCACCGTGAATGTTTAAAATGGTGGGGTATTTTTTGCCTGCCACATAACGGGTGGGCTTCATGACCCAATATTCAACGGTCAATCCTTTTTCGTTCACAAAGGATTTTTTCTCGGGAAAGCTCAATTGTTTTTGGGCCACCCAATCGGCATTGAAGCGGCTGATGGTTTGGCTGTTTAACCCCCCCGCATCGGATTGGTACAATTCAAAGGGATTCTCCACCCGGGTTTGCACAAAAACCAATTGGTTGCCAGCCAAGTCAAAACTGTTCACACCCCCATCGGCCGGCGTCAAAGCCTTGGCCTGCTTGGTTTTCAGGTCCATGCGGTAAATGGGTGCACCCCCATTGCTTTGGGCCGAAAAATAAAGGGCATCTTCTGCAGCCGTCCACACCAGATTGCCCTTGTTGCGGTCAAAGGGCAAGGCCGTTGCTTTGGACAAGTCCCCATTAATGGGCATGAGCAAGAGTTGCGGTACGTCTACAAAAGACACCGATCCTTGTTGAAAAGCCAACCACTTGCCACTGGGCGATAATTTGGGCGATGTAAAGGTTTTACCGGGGGCACCCAACAAGGTTTTGGTGGCACCCGTTGCGAGGTTGATCCACAAAATTTGGCTTTCCAATGCTTTGTCGGGGTGTTGGCTGTCGTCTAGGTTGCTGGTACAAACAATGGACTGGCCATCGGGACTGAATTGGGCATTGCCAAACCGGTAAAAGCCTTTGGTGACGGCTTTGGGCGATAAACCAGTTTCGGCATCCACCACAAACAAATGCGCAAAATTCAAATCACCCGATGTAGTGGCTTCTTCTTGAAAATTCAATTTGTTGATCACTTTTGCCTTGCGGTCTTGGGCATTCAGTTCCAAATAAGCCCTGATCTCGGCCATGCTGCCATTGGGATTGGGCGCGGCATTGCTGGCCAAGACCTGTTCATTTTTGGGGAAGCCTGGTTTTTCCAAAGGCCAACGGGGGGCACCCAAACCTGGGTTCAGGCTGCTGTCTTTGGCCAATTCTTTTAAGCCCACCGAAGCGCTAAAAAGGATCTTGCGCCCATCGGGGCTCCAGACCGGATTGGACGCACCGTATTTGAAGCGGGTCAGTTGCCGGGCTTCTCCTCCGCCCAAGGAAAGCAAAAAAATCTGGGGCTTGTTGTCGGCATTGCGCACAAAAGCAATTTGTTGTCCATCGGGACTCCAGGCCGCTTGGCCCGCATTGTCTTTTCCAGTCAAGGGCCGGGGCTTGCCCTTGCCACCCAGGGGCACCAGCCACAATTGGTTCTGGTAGCGGTATTCCCATTTGCTCTCGGCTTCGGGTTCAATGTTGTTGACAGAGACCAAAGCTTCTTGGCCACCGGGGCGGATGCTGACCCCACTCAATTGTTTTACTTGCAACAAGTCTGTCACTTGCACCAAGGATTTGGGTGCAGGGGATTGGGCCATCACCAGGCCAACCAAGAGGGTTGCAGCCACTAACAAATACAAACGAAGCGTGCGCAATAACATGGCAAAGGGTTTAAGGGGTTAAAATACAAAGAATTCAGTTGCGCCTTGGCAGGGGCTTTGTATTTTTGCCAAAACCCATTTTATGGCCGATTTGGTACAAGAATTCAATGATTACAGGGAGCGGATGAACGAATTGATCCTGAGCAAAAACAACCTGGTCATGAAACGCTTGTGGAACCTGGACACCAATACCTACGATGCAGGGGCTTTGGATAAAAAGACCAAAGAAATGTTGGGCCTGGTGGCCAGCATGGTCTTGCGTTGTGATGATTGCATCAAATACCATTTAGGCAAGAGCCATGAATTGGGCGTGAACACCGAAGAAATGTATGAGATTTTTGCTGTGGCCAACATTGTGGGGGGTACCATTGTAGTACCCCATACCCGCCGCGCAGCCGAATATTGGGAAGCTTTGCAAGCCACCGAAAACAAATAACCATGAGCCAAAACCCACCCGTTTTAACCGCCAAAGATTTTGCCACCGACCAGGAAGTACGCTGGTGCCCCGGTTGTGGCGATTATTCCATTTTGGCCCAGGTGCAAAAAATAATGCCCAACATGGGCGTGCCCAAAGAAAACATTGTCATTGTCAGTGGCATTGGTTGCAGCAGCCGCTTTCCCTATTACATGAATACCTATGGCATGCACAGCATCCATGGTCGCGCTACCGCCGTGGCCACGGGCCTCAAAGCCACCCGGCCTGAATTGAGCGTGTGGATTGTAACCGGCGATGGGGATGGCTTGAGCATTGGGGGCAACCACACCATTCATTTGTTGCGCCGTAATTTGGACGTCAATATTTTGCTCTTCAACAACCAAATTTATGGATTGACCAAGGGCCAGTATTCACCTACTTCAGAAGAGCACAAAGTGACCAAGAGCACGCCTTTTGGCAGTTTGGACCATCCTTTTAATCCCTTGGCTTTGGCCATGGGGGCCGATGCCAGTTTCATTGCCCGCAGCATGGACCGTGACCCCAAGCATTTGCAAACCATGCTGACCCGCTCTTACCAACACAAAGGATCTTCATTTTTAGAAATCTACCAGAACTGCAACATTTTCAATGACGGGGCTTTTGAAATTTTCACTGAAAAATCCACCAAGCCTGAAGAAACCTTGTTCTTGGAACAAGGCCAGCCCTTGGTTTTTGGGGCCGAGAAAAACAAGGCCCTGAAATTTGATGGCTTACAACCCGTGGTGGTCAACCTGAACGATGGGGTTTCCTTGGACGAGTGTTGGGTGCACGACGAAAAAGATTTTTACAAAGCCCAGGTTTTGGTGCGTTTGTTTGACAATCCCACCAGGACCCTTTGGCGTGTTTTTTGCCACCGATCGGCCTTGCTACGAAGACGCGATGGCTTTGCAAATGGAAGAAGCTTTGGCCACCAAGGGCAAGGGCAATTTGGACAAGCTGATTCGCGGCCACGAGACTTGGGAGATAGCTTAAAACCTAAGCAGGGGGACTGTTGCGGTGCAGGTGCACCAAATGGTTGCGCAAAGCAAACATGATCAGCCCTACCCGAGAATGGGTCCCAATTTTCAAAAAAAGATTGTCGCGGTAGCCATCCAAAGTGCGTGGGGACAGGTTCATCTCAGCCGCAATTTCTTTCATGGGCTTTTCGGTGCACATCCATTTTAAAAACTGTCTTTCCCTGTCGTTGAGGTGAAGCAAGGTTTCCAATTCATTTAAAGCATCTGTTTTTTTATTGGACAATTGCTTTCTGAAATGCACGTAATACAATTCATTAAAAAAGAATCCCTTTTCTTTTAAACTGTTGAGTGCGCTTTCTAATTCATCTGGTTTGGCTTCTTTGGGCAAATAGGCTTTTACGCCCAAGTACACCATGCGGATGATGCTTTGCTCATCGGTATGCATGGACAAGACCATGATTTTGACATCGGGGTACTCTTGGCTCAGCCAATCTGCTGTTTGGTACCCATCCATGACAGGCATGGACAGGTCCAACAGAATGATTTCTGGCAACAAGCCCTGGCTCATTTGGGTTTTGAGGTCCAATCCATTCTCGGCTTCCAACATCACTTGGTAACCGGCAAAACGGTTTACAGTGTTCCGCAACCCAATGCGCAAGAGGGCATGGTCGTCAACAATGGCAACTTTTGTCATAGCATTTGAGCGGGGGATAAAATGAAATTAAAAATATCTTTCAAATCAAGCCCCCGTGATTTCACCCAATTTTTTGTAGTGATAAAAACCAACAGATAAGCAATTACACTGCTTGAAAGGATGGGGCCCATTTGGACCTTTGAAAAGTTCAAGACCATGAATGTGGTCTATTCTTCACAGAGGGGCAAAAATCACAGAGGCGGTTTCTACCGCCTTTTTGTTTTCCATCGGCCCTGCTCAAAACCATGTTGTGGCATTGGTGTAACTTGGGCCATGCTCATCCGCCTCCACCCCGACAACCCCCCAGACCGCTTGGTGCAGCAAATTGTGGCGTCTTTGCAAAAGGGCGGGGTCATCATCTATCCCACCGATACCATTTATGGTTTGGGTTGCGATGTGTTCCAACACAAAGCGGTAGAGAAAATTGCCCGCATCAAACAAATTGACCCGGCCAAAGCCCAACTGAGTTTTGTGTGCAACGATTTAAGCGACCTGAGCCAATACGCCAAAGCCATTGACACGCCCACTTACCGGATGCTCAAGGCCAAACTGCCCGGCCCCTATACTTTTATCTTGCCCGCTAGCAAGCAAGTGCCCAAGATTTTGCAGAACAAAAAAAGCACCATTGGCCTGCGCATCCCCAACAACAAAATTGCCTTGGCCATTGTAGCGGCCTTGGGCAGGCCCTTGTTGTCGGCTTCCTTGCCGGGTGAAATGGTAGAAGACTATACCGATCCCGAGACCATGCAGGAACAGTTTGGTCACTTGGTGGATTTTGTGGTGGATGGGGGCAATGGGGGCATGGTACCTTCTACCATTGTGGATTGTACGGGCCCGGCTTACGAAGTGGTGCGCCACGGGGCGGGTGAATGGGAAGAATAAAATTTAAAAACCCATGCTCAACTGGGGTGGGGCAATGTCAAAACTTTTGCGGTGCAAGGGCGTGAGGCCATTGGCTTCAATGGCCATGCGGTGTTCCAAGGACCCATAACCCTTGTTGCGGTTCCACCCGTATTGGGGGTATTGCAGGTGCAATTGGTCCATGTGCTCGTCGCGGTAGGTCTTGGCCAAAATACTGGCGGCGGCAATGGAAGCATACAGCCCATCGCCTTTGATGATGCAAGTGTGCCGGATCTGGGGATAGGCATAAAAGCGGTTCCCGTCTATGAGCAGGTGATGGGGCAGGATTTTTAAGCGAGAAATGGCCAATTGCATGGCTTTGATGCTGGCTTTTAAAATATTGATCTTGTCAATTTCGGCCACGTCTACACTGGCCACGGACCAAGCCAGGGCTTGGGTTTCGATCACTTCGCGCAAGACGCTTCTTTGTTTGGCCCCCACTTGTTTGCTGTCGTTGAGCAAGGGGTGGCGAAAATCGGGGGGGAGGATAACGGCGGCGGCAAAGACTGGACCGGCATAAGCGCCCCGCCCAGCTTCATCGCAACCGGCTTCTGTTCTTCCGGCTTCCAAATAGGGTTCCAGCATGGGCCAAAGGTCTTCTATTCCCCTGATTTGTGAAAATCAAACCCTTGCTTGCTTGCGGTGTTATAATTTTGACACAAGACAAGCATATGACAGACAAGAAGCATACAGACAGGGCAGTGGCCATTTGGTTATTGGTAGGGGTGGGCATGACCATCATTCAAATTGCCTTGGGGGGCATTACCCGCCTCACGGGTTCTGGTCTCTCCATTACAGAATGGAAAGTTGTCACGGGCAGCTTGCCGCCCCTGAATGAAGCAGCTTGGCTGGTAGAATTCAACAAATACAAAGCCACGCCACAGTTTCAACTCTTGAATTTTGATTTTGGCTTGGACCAATTCAA